>JASFYV010000081.1:0-7690 GCA_045046925.1 Candidatus Marithrix sp.
ATTATTTTTTGACGTAAATCTATTGAATATGCTTTTGCCATTTTTATACCTCAATATTATTCTTTATCTTAGTATACCATATCATAGAGTATTGCTATAAGTACCTCTCTCCCAACCAATCCGAAAAAATATCGCATACAACACTGGCACAACAATTAAAGTCAGTACTGTGGCAAAAGTAAGTCCAAACATAATAGTGACCGACATACTGATAAAAAACGCATCAAAAACCAATGGAATCATGCCCAATACAGTAGTAATCGTTGCCATTGTTACTGGTCGTAACCGACTAACTGAAGAATCAACAATAGCATGAAATTTGTTTTTACCTTCTCGAATTTCCAAATCAATTCGGTCAATCAATACAATAGCATTTTTAATCAACATTCCCGATAAACTCAGAAAGCCCAATAACGCCATAAAACCAAAAGACTCACCAGTTAACAGCAATCCTAGAGTTACTCCAATAATAGCTAACGGCACACATAACCAAATAATTAATGCTTGGCGGATAGCATTAAACAAGATAATCACAATAACCACCATCGCTAAAAAAGTAATCGGCAAATTAGCACCGAGAGCTTTCTGGGCTTTGGCGGAATCTTCATATTCACCACCCCATTCCATTTCATAACCCAACGGTAATTCAATTGCTTCAATGTCAGCTCGAATTCGTGCAAATACAACACTGGCATTGCCAACTTTTGGATCACATTCAGCAGTAATAGTGCGTTTACGATTGCGGCGATGAATCAAAGGATCGATCCATACAGTTTCAAAACCAGAAATAACTTGCCGAATTGGGATTGAATGTTGAGCTATCTGACTCCAAACATGAATATATTTAATATTATCCACCTCCATTCGTTCTGTTTCTGGTGGTCTGGAAATTATGGGCAGACGTTTATTACCTTCACGGTAAACTCCGACTGTAGTCCCAGTAAAAGCAGTTTCCAATGCCTGACTGACAGCAGCCCGAGAAATACCAGTCGCTCTAGCTTGAGCTTCAGCAAATTGTGGTTGCAACATTTTTACTTTTTGTCGCCAATCATCTCGAATTTCTATAGCACCACCATCTGCTCGCATGATGGCTTGAGCTTGATTAGATAATTGTCGCAATACAACTGGATCAGGCCCACTAAACCTAGCTTTAATTAATGCCCCACCGCCTGGACCTAGTTTGAATTTTTTAAATTTAGGTTCTGCATCAGGGAAATTTTTAGCTAAATATTGCCGGATTTTTGGGATCAAATGATTAATATCTTTATAATTTTTAACCGTAACTAATAGCTGTCCATAACTTTTATAATTCTTTTCTGGGCTATAAATTAACATAAAACGCAAGGCCCCTGAACCAACAAAAGTAGTAACTGATTTAATCTCGTCCATAGCTAATAAATATTTCTCAATCTGCTGTAAATCCTTACTAGTTTCACGAATATCCGTGCCTTCGACCCGCCAGTAATTAACCATAAATTGAGGTCGATTAGAACCCGGAAAAAAGCTGTCTTCCAAAAAACCAAATCCATAAATTGCTAATCCTAATAATCCCAACATTGTCGCTATAGTCAACCAACGAAATCGCAAACATACTTGCAGAAACAGTTTATAGGCTTGATAGAGGAAACCACGATATGGATCAGCTATAGTATCGTTAGTGGATGGTTTTAAAAACATAACACAGAACAATGGTGTGATGGTGACTGCAATCACCCAACTCATCATCAGAGAAATCAAAATTACTTGAAATAAACTGCGGGTGAATTCGCCAGCCGAGTTTTGTGATAAACCTATTGCTGCAAAAGCCAACACTGCTACAACAGTTGCTCCTAATAATGGCCACATTGTTTGCTCAACCACTTCTTTGGCAGCTTTAAGTCGTTCAGTTCCTTGTTGAATTTTTATCAAAATACCATCAGTGATTACAATTGCATTGTCCACCAACATTCCTAACGCAATGATTAATGCACCAAGCGAAATTCTTTGTAAATTAATATCATAGACATTCATCAAAATAATGGTGGCACATACAGTCAAGACTAGGATAGCCCCAATCAATAATCCGCTACGCATTCCCATGAAAATCAGCAATACAATTAGTACGATAGCTAATGCTAAAAGCAAGCTTTCAACAAAGCTGTTCACGGACTTTTCGACTGATTCTGATTGAAAGGAAATAATGCCTAATTCCATACCCAATGGAGTTCTGGTTTTTAACTCTTCTAACTTGGTTTTGATAGTTTTCCCTAAAGTAACAACATTGCCACCGGATACTATAGAAATACCGACAGCCAAACCAGGTTTGCCATTGAAACGGAGTAATCTTTGTGGAGGTGTAATATAACCTCGAGTTACAGTTGCTACATCTTTAAGATAAATCAAATTATCTAGTGAACCGATCAATAACTCACCAATTTCTGCAACTGAATCAATTCCGCCAGTTGGATGAATCCTAATTTCTTCACTACCAACTCGTACTTCACCAGCCGATACAACTAAATTTTGTTGTTTTAGGGTTGCATAAATGCTGTCTAATGAAATACCTAATTGGGCTATCTTAGAGTTGGCTATTTCTACAAAAACAGCTTCTTGTTGAATCCCCCAAAAATCTATTTTTGCTACTCCTGGCACTAGCAGTAGTTCTCTTTTTAAGAAATCAACGTAATCTTTCAGTTCTTGATAAGAAAATCCATCTCCAGTTACCGCAAAAAAAGTACCATACACATCGCCAAAATCATCGTAAACTATGGAAGGATGAATTCCTGGTGGTAAACTTGCCTGTACGTCATTAACCTTACGCCGCAATTCATCCCATATTTGTGGCAATGTATGTTTATCATATTTATCTTGCATTGTCACCGTAATAATTGACTGTCCAGCTTTGGAGATTGAAATGATTTTATCTAATTGAGCCACCTGTTGAATTGCAGTTTCAATTATATCAGTTACTTCCTCTTCAACTTCAGTTGGCAAAGCACCGGGATAATTAGTGATGATTAACGCATCTTTAATAGTGAATTCAGGGTCCTCCAATTGCCCCAGTTTATCATAAGAAAACAACCCCCCAACTAATAATAAAAAACTTAAGACTAAGGTGATGGTTTTTTTATGAATAGTATATTCGGCAATATTCATTTAATATCCTGCCTTGCTATCAAATAGTTTGACTTCCATACCGTCTTGGAGAAAATGGACACCAGCAGTCACAATTCGTTCACCACTGTTCACACCACTAAGCAATTGAATATTACCTTTGGTTAGTTCACCTACCATAATCTCACGTTTACGTACAGTCATGTCAGATTGAACAATCCATACATATTGTTTATTAAACTCATCTGCAAAAACAGCACTTACTGGAGCTAAAAAAATCTTAGAAGTAGAGTTGGTAGCTTTTTCGGTGACCAGCATGGTTGTGGTCATACCGGGTAAAATTTTTAAATCTTTTGGAGCTTGCATAGTAAAAACAGCTCGATAAGTTTGAGTTTTTTGATCAGCTTCAACTTTATATTCTTTCAGTTCCAAAGGAAAAGTTCTACCCTTAGCTGCTTCAAATTCTGCTACAAAATTATAAAATTCTGGTTCTTTAGAAGAAATTACAATTTGTTCTGGTACATTGATAATTATCTCCAGTTTAGATATATCTTGCAGGCTTAAAATGGGATCTTTGATTTCAACACTCTGAAAGTTTTTGACAAAAGTTTTAGCAATTACCCCAGAAAAAGGTGCTTTCAAATATGTATCATCAAGAGCATTTTGTGCTTCTTCACGTTGAGCCAATAGACCTTTAATACTAGATTGCATCGCTTCAAGGTCTTCTTTTCTAGCCCCAATTTTACCTTTATTAAGGGTCTGTTTGGCAGTGTTTAATTGAGCTTTGGCAACATTGTAAGTGCTTTCCTGTCGATCGTATTCGGCTTTGGGAATAACTCGTTTTTTCCACAAACCTTGATAACGCTCATATTGTTGTTTAGCCTCTTGAAATTTAGCTCTAGCTGCTGCTAATTCAGCTTGTAAAACTTTAACATCTTCTGGCCTTGCTCCAATTTTCATAGCTTTGAGTTTGGCACGAGCTTGAGAAATTTGGCTATTAACTTTGGTCAGATTAGTTTTGTAATTTCTAGGATCAAGTCGAGCCAACAAATCACCTTTTGCAACTTTCTGGCTTTCCTTGATTGAAAATTCCATTAACTTACCTGGAACTTGAAATTTTAATTCAGCCCGTTGAGAAGCCATAACTTTGCCCGGAACTCTGTCGACTAATTGAGCATTGTCGGGAGATGTAAGAACCATTGTTTTTACTGGTTGAATTACTTTTTCGATTGGAGCTTGGGTTTCTGACTCACATGAAACTAGAAAAATAGATATTAAATAAATTATTAAACGCATAGGTAAGTTGCCTTTTATAGTTTTGGAAAGAGGTCTAGTATTAAATATATTACAAGTGTTCATGCACTAACCAACCATTTACAATTTTTAAATCCTCTAAACTTAACATTCCAACTGCTTGTTTTAACTGTAAGGTGCTGATTACATAATCATAACGAGCAGTAGAATGATTGCTTTGAGCTCGCAACAAATCACGTTGGGCATTCACTACATCAACTGAAGTACGAGTGCCTAGTTCAAAACCAGTTTGAATAGCTTGCAATGCTGTTTGAGTAGATTTCAAGGCTTGTTTCAGAGCTTTAATTTTACTTATGTTAGACAACAAATTTAAAAATGCCTGTCGAGTTTGCATTTGTACTATACGTCTTTGTTGTTCCAGTCGTTCTAAAGTTTGAATCCGTCTGTGTTGAGCTTCTTTTATCCGAGATTGAGTTATTCCACCAGAGTACAAAGAGTAATTTAATTGTAAACCAATACTGACACCTTGCACATTATTGCCAGCCTGATTTTCATCACCTCTAATAGAATCACTGTAATTATAATTACTTATCAAATCAATAGTAGGAAAATCTGCTGCCCGTTGTTTAGCAATTTCTTGAGTAGCTACTTCTAAATTTTGTTGAATTGCTAATATTTGTGGATTTTGTTGTAAAGCGATTTCAGTCCAAGTATCCAGATCAATAATTTTAGGTTCCATCAATGGAGTATTTGTTTTTAAAGTTGCTAATACTGAATGATAAGTACCAGTTATTGCACGTAAAGTTTCATAAGCATTATCCAATTTATTTTGAGCGATAATAACATCTGCTACCGCTAAATCATAACCAGCTTGTGCTTCTTGTACATCGGTAATAGCTATCAATCCAACTTCAAATCGTTGTTTTGCATCATCTAATTGTTGCTGGAAAGCTTTTTTGGCTCCAATAGTAAATTTGACATTATCACTAGCTGTAAGTATGGCAAAATAGCTATCAGCCAATCTTTTTATTAATTCTTGTTTAGCAGTTTCATAATTAGCTTCTGCTTGTAAAATTTGTCCATCGGTTTGTTTTAACTGAATTTTCAAATCACGCCGATAAAGGGCATAACTAAGAGATATGTTATAGCCAATAGTAGAATTTTCTATACTTTGACCAGCATTATCATTCCAGTTTTCTCCAACGTTGGTATTTAATGTTACTTGTGGCAACAATGGTGCTTGAGCTTGTGGTTTCTTTTGTAAAATTATCAAGCGTTCAGAATTGGCAATTTTCAATTGAGGGTCATATTGTGCAGCTATATAATATAGTTCTAGCAAGGTTTCAGCCGATACTGGCAAATAGCATATTAGGAATAATAAACTTAGATATTTATACATAATTATTTATTTAATTTTTTTTAGTAATTTTAGCTGGCATTTTTAACCTCAATTCCACCTCGCAAACCACGCATCATTCAGTTTATCCAAGCGGAAAACTTCTTGCACACCAGCATGTTTTACCAAGGTTAACTTTAGTATTAGTAAGTTCTGATTTTCAGCAATCTTGAAATTAACTTGACCGGATAAACCCGTAGTTAATATCGTTTTCTTGGGTAGAGATAACTTAATTTGACAGGCTTGAGTCATACAATTAGAATTACGAACAATATTGGTTACTCACAAATGCGATATGCTGGTTGTTTGGGAACATCGAATATGCTCGGTTCATTTTTCTGACAACCAACCAATAATACACAAAAAATTAATTGTTTCCATATTGCAATATTCCTTTCAACAATAATTGAGTGACATGCTTGGCTATAAATTCAACTTCATTATGCTCGGCACGTCCACCGGGTAAAAATGGCCGTATCGGTGTCATTTCCAAATGGAATATCACTAAACCAACCATTGAAATTGCCATTAAATGGGCATCACAATTTGGAGCTAAAATTTTCGCTAGTTCAGTAATATCTTGAAACTGGGTTTGAAAAACATTTTTTGCCAATACCCGTAATCTAGTTTCATCACCATCTAATAATTCACGCTGCATTAAACGCCGGAAATGGGTATCTGAAGCCATTAAATCAGTAAACTGATAAATGAACTGTTGCAATTGTTGTTCTGGTGTACCCGGCACTGCTAAAATGTCAGACAATACTTGAGTTTTATTAGCAAAAGCTTCTTCTATACAACGTAAATATAAAGTTTGCTTGTCTGGAAAATGGTAATAAATCGTGGCAATACTAACACCAACTGCTTTAGCGATATGACGCATAGAAACGCCATCAAAACCTGATTGAGCAAATAAAGGAATTGCTTCATGAAAAATTGCATTTAATGCATTTAGTGAGGTAGAAAATTTTGCATGAGCCATTATTATTTCCTATATAACGAACGTTCTATATATAATAAATATTTAACGTGGTAGTCATAGGGTAGAATTTCAAGTGGCTATTACTCTGTCAATTTTCTATTGATGGGTAGTATATATCATAACATCTTGTTATTAAAAATATTTCATCTTATAATAAAAAATTGTATTTAATTATGAATTTGTTAAAATTATAGCGTTTTCTACTAGTATAAAGTACAAAATTAGAGTGAATATTGAAAGCAATTACGAGCAAAAAGTAATATTTTTTAAAGCATCAGCAAGATATAATTACTCAGTATCAAAAATGGATATTTTTCTAAGATAATTTTTAATTTTAGACCAAATATTTTCAATGGGATTAAGTTCAGGGGAATAAGGAGGTAAATACATAACTCCTGCTCCAATAGTTTAAATCATAGCTATAGCATCCTCATCATAATGAACTTTGGCATTATCTAAAATAACTACATTATTAGGACGCAAAACTGGAACTATGTTCAACACCTAAATACAATAGCATTCATAGTTCCTTGATAACACATTTCAGCCACTAACCCATTAATCCCCAATGCACCAACAGTACTAATTCTAGCCCCTGGTGTAATTTTCACATTTTGCTCGTGTTCCTGAACGTGCATATCGTTATATTTGCGTTTACACCCATTTCATCAGATAAACTGTTCTGGCTCAAACAGAACTATATCATTTTGATAAAACTTTAGCCTTGGTTTTCATTGGTATTTTTCATCGAATAACGTTTACGAGTTATATTCATTCTTGTCAATGTCCTATCAATTGTTGAACGTGTCACTGGCAACTCAAAATTTTTATTCAATGCATATTTCATCCAAAATTAAATCTGGTCTTCTAATAATTCTCCTATAAACTTTTCACCTTCACCGTTTATTGATGGTTTACGACCTCTATTAGAAACTTTAGGTTACTTCCTGTTTCCTTAAACTGCT
>JASFYV010000082.1:0-19794 GCA_045046925.1 Candidatus Marithrix sp.
AATCACGGATTAAAAATCTGAAAAATACTTGCAATGACTTCAATAAAGCGATAGATTTGGCCTTTCAAAAAGATTATTGAATTTAAATAGTACTATAGTCAACCTTACCCCTCGTTCTCCGATGGGGAAGGGAAATGCTTGTGGTAGGTTTTACTCAACCATACATGATTATATGGATTTCGTTATTTAGGAAATATGTCTATTAAATACAATAAATTGGAATAATTTTTTATATCAAACTTAGGTTATTAATCGTTGAACTACTCACAGCTGGTTCAAAATTTGGTAGGGGTGAACCTATGTGTTCGCCCTACTTAACTGAATTTTGAAATACTATGAATATTGCTAAAAAAACCTGTTTTTATTATTGGCATACCTATTGCTTTACAGAAAGTAATTTAACAACTAATAATTTATTGCAATTCTAATTTTTTAATTTAATTACAATATATTATACTGAATGTAATAGGGGAATAATTATGTACTTTAGTAAAATTGTATTTTATTTAGTTTTATTTATGTTAACCAGTTTTGCCTATGCTCAAAATGAGGAAACTCTTGAATTACAAATGGAAGAAACTCTTGAGATACAAAATGTGCAATTGGAAACTAAATATCATTATAGTAATCAAATAGATGTTCTCACAGAAAAAGTGAATATGCTAAAATTGCAACAAGAAAAGTTAAGATTAGAGCATGTTGGTAAGTTATTAAAACTTAAGCAAGAAAAAGAACGATTGTTGTTGGAAAATGAGTTATATTCTGCTAAAAAGAATAACTTATTGGCAGAAAAAGTTGCTATTAAAAAACGTTTGAGTTTGGAAAGTGATATTAGTAATAAACAACATAAACTAACTCAAATCAATCTTGAACGGGAACTAGATAACTTATCGATTAAAAACGATATTGTGGAAGAACGTAATAAATACAAGCAGTTGGAATTTGAAGCCCAATTGAGCGAGCTTAATTTTAGGAAACTTAAATTAGATAAACAGATTAGTGAAAGAAATAAGCAACAAGAATGGAATAGTCAAGTTAATAATTCACAAAATTATTCTAAAGAACCATTTATCGATGGCAAGTTGACTATTAGTGATCGCAAGATAGCTTTAGATGGGCCAATTGTATTTGGAACGGCTAATTATATAGTAGAACGGATTAATTACTTCAATAATAAAAGCGAAGAATATCCTATTTTCTTAGTAATTGGTTATTGCCGAGGTGGTTCGGTGATGGAAGGTGTGCGAATTTTGAAAGCTATGGAAAATAGTATTGCTCCAGTATATGTAGTGGTTAAATCATTTGCTGCTAGTATGGCGGCTGTGATTAGTACTTTAGCAGAATATTCATATGCTTATCCTGATGCAATTATTTTACATCATCAAGTATGGGGTTATTCCAGAGGTAATAAAACTGAACAATTGGAAAATTTAAAAGTTTTAGAAGAATGGTCAAATCGAGTATTATCACCAATTGCCGATAAAATGGGAATCACTCTGACTGAGTTAGTAGAAAGAATGTATGAAAACAGTGCGAGTGGTGATTGGATGGAATTTGCTAATAATGCGGTTAAATATTCTTGGATTGATAATATTGTTGAAGACATTAGGGATAGCTCTGTTGTACAACAACCTAATATTGAAATAATAAATCCAGGAGAAACTATTCTTGCATCAAACAATGTAGACCAAAAAGGCAACCAATTTTCTACATTACCAAAACCTAGACCTTTTGATGTGTATCATTTATATAATCCAGATGATTATTATCGATATTAGCAGGGCGAACACATAGGTTCGCCCCTACCATATATATTGTATTTTGTAGGGGCAGACCTGCGTATCTCCCCTTAATGGCATGCTGAAATAGTTAATTATTAATTTAAAATATACTAGCATCTAAAAAAGTAGTTGTGCCAATCACTGTCCATATATCTGCTGGATTATCTGGAGTAGCAGCAAACCAAACGATATAAACTCTGCCTTTCAATAGATATTGCCAATGTTCATAAGTGTCTCCCAGATAAAGATTATTTGGTGTAGGGCTAAAATCTTCTTGCTTTTCTAATTGGCGAATAATAGCTGGAAACCCTAGAAGTTGTGCAATTTCTTGTTTAGTTTGTCCATACAATATACCCTTATGTCTTTCCTTAAATGTTGGAATTGGTATAACTTCAGTTACAGAAAATAATAGCTTATCATCTTGTTCTTGTTGCATTACTACGTTATAACTTATATTTTTATCAATGGTTACTTTAGGGATTATCAGACGACCAGTAATTGAAATAAAAGAAACTTCATCAATAGCTAAAATATTATAAGATATATTTTCCGGGTTAATTGGTGCTATTAACCAAAATAAATAATTTATTAGAAACATAATCAACAATCTTTTATCTTCCATATAATTTTTATTTCAAAACTAAAAGACTATTTTCGGAACGTGAATCTTTTGAATAAGCAACTGGCATTTTTTCTATCAGAGTGGTATTTTTTAGATTTTAACCGTTTTTTAATGTTTATGCAATTTGGATATACCAAAAATTCAAAAATTAATTTAAATATTATTATATTTTTTGCTGATTCAATTTTAGGTTTTTTGATATATTTTTGATAAGAACCTTGTTAAGTATGCTTCCATTTACGGAACCTATCACACTTTTTAATTATTATTCTCACTAAATTAGATTTGGTGTATGACGTTCCATTTATACATCATTATATAGTAAACTGAACTAGCAAATCACAGTATTATCCCATAAATACCTTCCCTCTTATTCATATTTTTCAAAATAAATACCTTATTTTACATGAATCTATTCCACTAATGATGATATAATCTAAAAATAAACAAAATTTCTTTATGTTGATGGTAGATTTAAGTAATGAACAAATACTTCTATAACGGATAAATAATGAAGACCATATTCACTTTAATATTATTAACTTTCAGTGGAATTTTACTAGCTACTGATAAAATAGAAGTAACAATTGAAGGAGTAGAAGGTGAGATATTAGACAATGTAAAAGCTTATTTGAGTATTGAAGAACAACGTTCACGACTATCTGCTCGTAGAATTAAGCGATTACACAAACAAGCCCCAGAAGAAATAGAACAAGCTTTACAACCATTTGGTTATTATCGGGCTAAAATTACCACGGCTGAATTAATTGAATCTAAACAAACAGATTATACTTTATGGCAAGCAAAATATGTAATTGAATTAGGCGAACCTTTAAAAATTAAAACAGTTGAGATAAATATTAATGGTGATGCCAAAGAAGATACTCTATTACCAAAAATATTGGCTAATTTTCCTATTAAAGTTGGTGACACTTTAATTCATAGCCATTATGAAAAAGCTAAACAATTAATCCATAGTTTTGCTGAGGAAAGAGGTTATTTTGACACAGTCATTACTAAACATAATATATATATCGATAAAGATACTTACACAGCTAAAATTGAATTAGAAGCTGATACTAAACAACGTTATCGATTTGGAAAGATTGCTTTTGAGCAAAAGCTATTTAAAGACGAATTTTTACAACGATTTTTAACTTTTAAATTTGGTGATTATTATGTTGGTAGTAAGGCAATAGCTCTTAAAAATAATTTAATCGGTAGTGATTACTTTGCCACTGCCGATGTTAACGTAGATCGTAGCAAAGCTGATAAAGATTTACAATTACCAGTAGATATTATATTAACTCCTCGTAAACCTAATAAATATACGGCTGGAATCGGTTATGGCACTGATACTGGAGTGCGAGGTAGTTTGGGTTGGGAACGACGTTATTTTAATCGCTATGGCCATCGTTTTTCGTCTAAACTAGAACTGTCTGAAATAAGGCAAAGCATGACTAATCGTTACACTATACCGCTTAGTACACTGGATAGTTTTTTAGATATAACTGCAGGTTATCGCAATGAAACTACAGACATCAGTGAAAGTGAAGTTTTGTTACTTGGTATTAGCAAACATCATACTCGTGATATATTTGGAACTAAATTAAGCGAAGTCATTGGTTTAGAATATCGAGATGAAAGATTTGCAGTTGGTAGTGATACTGGTCATGCTAAATTATTGATGCCAAATATAAATTGGACTTATATTAAAGCAGATAATCGAATTTATACTTTAAAAGGTTATAAAATTGGCTTAAATATGCGTGGAGCAATGGATGGCTTTGGTTCTAACACTTCTGTATTACAAACTCGTTTAGATGGTAAATTTATCCATAAATTATTTAAAAATAGCCGGATAATTCTACGTGGAGAAATGGGCAATAGTTTTGTATCTGTCTTAGATGGAGATTTCCGTGAATTACCACCATCCATCCGATTTTTTGCTGGTGGCGACCGTAGTGTACGTGGTTATGATTACCAAGCTTTAGGGCCAAAAAATATAGAAGGCCAAGTAGTTGGTGGTAAAAATTTACTAGTTGGTAGTGCTGAATATGAACATACGATTATAAAAGATTGGAGTTTGGCAGTCTTTTATGATGTTGGTAATGCTTATAATGATGTGACTGAAACTATGAAACATGGAGCAGGAATAGGAGTTCGTTGGCAATCACCAGTAGGTCTAATCCGGATTGATATCGCTGCTGCTTTAAGTGAAGATACCACACCAGTTAGATTACATATTACTATTGGCCCTGATTTATAGGATACCAGATTACCTCATAAATTATTGCGTAAGAATAATCCGGTTACCCTTCACTAAATTTGGAAATACTATAAACCAACTGGCATTATAATCTAAAATATGGCAAAATAGGATTTTTCTGATTCCAACTAATTGTGAGTAAGAATTGGGCAAGTGACTATTCTAATTCCAATATAACCTTTAAAAAACTAATGACTCAATTCAACAGTGATGAAGCCTATCAGAATTATATTTTGCCTGGAGTATCTCGTACATTTGCCTTAACTATCCCGCAGTTACCATCTAATTTATGTAAAGTAGTCAGCAATGGCTATTTACTATGTAGAATTGCCGATACAATAGAAGATGAACCAAACTTGACTCCTAGTCAAAAAAGGCATTTTTCTCAAGAATTTACCCAAGTAGTTGCTGGTGACTCTGACCCTGATTTATTGAGTAAAGTTTTATACCCATTATTATCCAATAGCACATTAGAAACCGAAAAAAATTTAATTGCAAATTTATCCAGTGTGATTAGATTAACTCATAGTTTTACCCCACAACAGCATAAGTCTTTGCATAAATGTATAAAAATTATGGCTACTGGTATGGCAGAGTTTCAACAAAATAGTAGTCTTAATGGATTAAAAAACTTAGCTGAAATGGATCGTTATTGTTATTACGTGGCTGGTGTTGTTGGTGAAATGCTCACTGAATTATTTTGTGATTATTCGCCTAAGATTGCTCAACATAAAGATTTGTTGCAAGATTTAGCTATATCATTCGGGCAAGCTCTACAAATGACTAATATTCTTAAAGATATTTGGGAAGATCAACAACGAGGAGTCTGTTGGTTGCCACAAGATATATTTACTCCATTTGATTTAAAAAATTTAACTTCTGGTCATTATGAGCCAGCTTTTGGTGATGGTCTTACTAAATTGATTGGGATTGCTAATGGTCATATGTATAATGCCTTACGTTATATTTTACTAATTCCTGCTTCCGAAAAAGGTATTCGCCGTTTTTGCCTATGGGCATTGGGTATGGCAATATTAACTGTGCGACGAATTTTAAAACACAAAGATTTTTCTAACAGCCAACAGGTAAAAATTTCTCGCCGTAGCGTAAAAACTACTATTTTAATTAGCAATTTAGTTACTAGTAGCGATACCAGTTTACGGGTTTTATTCTATTTGCTAACTCGCAGTTTACCAACAAAATAATATTTATAAACTTGATTATTATAATGAGTGGTTATATAATCAGTTAGCTTCGCCGGCGTAGCTCAGTTTGGTAGAGCAACTGATTCGTAATCAGTAGGTCGGACGTTCGAATCGTCTCGCCGGCAATTATTAAATTACCTATCATAATTTTTAAGATTTCATTCTTGGACTCTAGTCTTCCTATAGCTTTTCTATCAATTTATTCTTTTCTTCATGGAATAGTGAATTATATTTTAGGATTTTTTTCATCTTTCTATATTTAAATTGCTTTGTCAAGGGAAAATGATTACGTTGGTATTGCCGATTTTTATGACCTTATGGTAGAGGATATGTTTATAATTATCTAATTTTTCTTGGATCAAATAAAGTTTTTATAAGTTATATTCTATTCAAAGTTCTATCAATCGTTAAACGAGATACTGGGGCAAAATGTTTTATTCTTCACGTATTTCTTCGAGAATTATATCTGGTTGAGCTTCTAGTAACTGTCACTGTCCATCTGCAGTACTTACGTCTTCCTCTGTAAGGTTTTTATACCTAATTCACCAAATATACTTTTGCCATCTACTCCTAGGCATATATTTTAGTATACTATTTAATCGAAAAATGCTATACCTAATTTGATGGGTAATATTAGTAATTTGTGGGACAATAAGTGGTGCAGAAGGTTGGAGTATTAAGACAACTATTGATGAAAAATCCAATGAAATTACAGCAATAATATTAAAATTATTAGATATATTTGTATGGGTATTTTTGACCTTGATACTACTTTTGGTGGTCTTGCTAAGTTGTAAAGATACTTGGAATAATCATTACCGAGTTAAACTCGTGTTTGGCTTATCATTTTAATGCGGCCTCCCTGGTTATTAGTAGATATTACATGACAAATTGGCTTATAGATGATAAACTGAGTTGATTGGATATGTAAAGCAAGACTTTTAGAGTCCAAAACTAGAAGTTTGTCTGGACTCCAGTAATTTAAAGTCTATAAAATTGGCTCTTGATCTAAATCTGGTAATGGAACCGGTTTAGTTTGACTTGGCTTACCAATTTTTATATCTCCTGCTACTTTTTGTAATAATTTATCTTTATCAAAAAATAGGGAAATATGACGCTGTTCACGTTTTTTATAACTACCTTGAAATGTATATATATAATCCCAACGATATTGATGAAATACATCTATCATGAGTGGTGTTCCCATAATAAATTGCACTTTTTTAGCTGGCATTTTTAACTCAAGTCGATCTAACATTTCTTGAGTGATAACATTGCCTTGTTGAATATCTATCAAGTGCATTGAACATCCAGATAACATAAAGATTACAAAAACAAACTTTGGCATTAGATTTTTTTCCTACTAAAAATAAGGTTTGTAATTTAATATAAAAACACAATGGAAGAACTTAAAAAATTCGGCCTAAAAGCAACTTTACCTCGTTTAAGAATACTACAATTGTTAGAAACTAATAACCAACATCACATGAGTGCTGAAGATGTTTATAAAGCATTATTAGATGTAGGGGAAGATATTGGTTTAGCTACTGTTTATCGAGTATTAACTCAGTTTGAAGCTGCTGGTTTAGTTATTCGCCATCATTTTGATGATAACTCGTCTGTATTTGAATTAAATGCAGGTTATCATCATGATCATTTGTTATGTGTTAAATGTGGCAAAGTTATAGAATTTGTGGATGATGTAATTGAAGAACATCAACGCACTATAGCCAAGCAGCATGGTTTTAAAATCACCAATCATTATTTATATATTTATGGAATTTGTTCGACTTGTTATGACAAAAGGAATATTCTTTAGTTAAAACTTACCAAAAACAATCTGTTATCATAATATTCCAAGAATCTCTTGTATTATCTACATCATAGACTTTATCAGTAAATAAACTTTGACCTTCTATTTTTAAAGCTCGATGCAACACTCGCTCTTCATCGTCACTGGCATATGTAATATCAATAATCCTTGCCTGAGCCGAATTATTTTTTATAATATAGCTAGCTCCAACACATGCAGATAAACCACAAAAACGATTTTCCCGACCATTGTGGTAAAAAGTTTTAATTCTGGCTACACTTATCTCACAACCATTTTGAGGCAATTCAGGGTTTAATACTCCTGTTCCTAATGCTTCAGGTATTACTACAGATTGTTGAATCTTAATCGCAGAGCTAGATTTAGTAGCTGGCACTATTTGAGAAGGATATAAAACTAAAGTTTGACCAATATATATTTCATACGGTGGAGATATATTATTCCATTTTGCTAAATTTTGATATGGAATATTGTATTGATTAGCAATTGTATCTAAAGTATCATTTGGCCTTACGATATATGTTAATCCAAAGTTATTATTACCTGGCATAACATTACGAGGTGCATCTGCATCTTGAGCTGGTATATAACGAAGTGGCATCTTGACACAACCAGATAATAATATACTAACCATGAGTATAAATTTTATTAAGTTCATAATTGTAAATTATTTAAGTTTTATTAAAAGTTTAAGAAACATATTTATCTAAAGTACACAGAGAATACTATGCAACAAAATACTATTTTTGATATTGATTTAATTCGTCGCTATGATAAAGCTGGACCTCGTTATACATCTTATCCAACTGCAGTACAATTTAATAGCGAATTTGATGAGACATCTTACCGCACTCATGCCCAAAATAGCAACCCAACCAAACCATTATCATTATATTTACATGTTCCATTTTGTGACACGGTATGTTTCTATTGTGCTTGCAATAAAATTGCTACCAAAAATCGGGGTTTAACTATACCCTATTTACAATATCTATATCAAGAAATTGCTTTGCAAGGTAAATTATTTAGTCAACAACGGCCAGTAACCCAATTGCATTGGGGTGGCGGTACTCCTACTTTTTTAAATCATAATCAAATACAAGAAGTTATGAAAGTGATGGGTAAACATTTCCAATTGCTTGATGACGATAGTGGTGAATATTCTATAGAAATTGATCCGCGTGAAACTAAACCAGATACTGTTGCTCTATTGCGTGAAGTAGGTTTTAATCGCATGAGTTTAGGAATACAAGATTTTACTCCTAAAGTACAGAAAGCAGTTAACCGCATCCAATCTCCAGAACAGACTTTTGCAGTATTAGAACAAGCTCGTAACGAAGGTTTTAAATCCGTAAGTGTTGATTTAATTTATGGTTTACCGCATCAAACTGAAACAAGCTTTGCTAAAACTTTAGAAACTATTATTGCAGTTAAACCAAATCGTTTATCAGTATTTAATTATGCCCATTTACCAACTATATTCAAACCTCAACGCCGAATTAATGAAGCTGATTTACCATCATCAACTGAGAAATTAGCAATTTTACAAAATACCACTAATCAGTTATTGGAAGCTGGTTATATATATATTGGTATGGATCATTTTGCCTTGCCAGATGATGAATTAGCAATTGCCCAACGCAATGGTACTCTATATCGTAATTTTCAAGGTTATTCCACTCATTCTGATTGTGATTTGATTGGTCTTGGTACCACATCAATCAGTCAAGTCGCTGATAGTTACAGCCAAAACGTTAAAACACTAGAAGAATATTATGCTAAGATTAAGGCTGGGCATATTCCAATATTTCGGGGGGTTTCCCTTAATGAAGATGATAAGTTACGTCGAGCTGTAATAACAAAATTGATTTGCCACTTTACTTTAGATATTGCCACGATAGAAAAAGACTATCAAATTGATTTTAAAACTTATTTTGCTACTGAAATAGCAGAATTAGAAACCATGCAAGCTGATGGTTTATTAACTCTTAATGAACAACAAATTGATATTTTACCAGCCGGACGTTTATTAGTCAGAAATATTTGTATGCCTTTTGATATCTACTTACGTAAAAATACTGAACAAAGATTTTCTAAAGTGATATGATTTTAGAATCTACTATAACTTGTCCTGAATGTGGACATAGCTGAAACCATGTCAATGGTTTTATGAATGTGAAAACTGTCATACGTTATTACAGCCTAAGAAAAGTAATTGTTGTGTGTTCTTATGCCGATGTTCCATGTCCTTCAAGTCAATAATTGTTGTAATTAGCTTATGAAACTTAGCCTTGATGAAAATACTGCCAGCTATCAAATTCAACGAATAGATACTAATAGTATAACTGTGAATAATAAAGTTTATTCACAAAATATTATTATCATGCCAAATAAAATTATTACCTGGAATGTTACTAGTTTTGCCAATCTACAAGTTAGCAATTTCCAACAACTATGTGATTTACAACCAGAATTAGTTCTGTTAGGAACTGGAGCTATCAGTATTTTTCCAGCTACAGAATTATTAGTTCCATTGATAGAAGCCAAAATAGGATTGGAAATAATGAATACTATAGCAGCCTGTCATACTTATACTTTATTAAGAAGTGAAGGCAGAAAAGTAGCAGCAGCATTATTATTGTAATACTTGAGTTATAGCATCAAGAATAGATTAATACTGATAAATAATTGCTGTTGAATTTAATTAAGCATTAAGAATTACTACAAATAAATATTTAGAGAACAAATTATGCCAAAAAATAAAATGTTACCAGTCGCGACTACTTTAGATCCAATAACTATTGGTTCCAAACAACCATCTTCATCTGATATTAAAATTGTAGGAGGACGTGGTTATGATTTACGCCAGCCTATACCAGTAAAATATACTGAAGTTAGAGATAGATTTTTATCCGCTCGCAAAAATTTTTGGGTACCAAATGAAATTCCGATGGGAGAGGATAAGCTACAATGGAATACCAATCAATTAACTGAAGCTGAAATGTGGTTATTTAAAACCAATATATCATATTTAACTGCTGGCGATAATATGGTTCCAGATAATTTAATTAATGTTATCTTTAAACATATTACTGCTAATGAAATGCGGCAATATTTTCGCTGGATAATGTGTGAAGAAGCTAACCATATTGAATCTTACGTGTTTATTTTAGAATCATTTGGTTTAGATGAAAAAGGCCAAGGTCAAATATATGAATTATATCAAGAGATGCCAGAGCTAGTAGAAAAAGTCAATTGGAATTTAAACTTCACAATTAATTCGGTTAGTTCTGATGCACCATTAGGTTCGCTAGAAGCTATTAGAGCTTTATTAGAAGACTTAGTAAGCTATTATATTTTTGAATATATGTTTTTTCCACTTGGATTTGCCCAAATTTTTGCCTTGGCTAGGAAAGGTAAATTAAGAAATACCGCTCAACAATATAGCTATATTTGGCGAGATGAAACTTTACATTCTATTAATGGATTGTGGCTTATTCATCAGATTATTAAGGAAAACCCTAAAGTTTGGGATGCTGAATTACAAAATAGAATACGAGATATAATTGCCGAAGCGGTACATTTGGAAGAAAAACATGCTCAGGTAGTTATGCCTGACGGTGGTATTCTAGGCATGCCAATAAAAACTTACATTAAATTTTCCAAGTTTATCGCCAATAATATCTGTGATAATTTAGGACTTAAACATTTATATCGGGTCAAACAACATCCGATGCCTTGGATTAGTGAATATGAGTTAAATCAAGAAGTTAATTTCTTTGAAGGTAGGGTACGAGAATATCAAACAGGTAGTCAATTAGATTGGGATTGATAATTTTAGTTAGCCTTGAGTGAATGACAAGGCTAATTTATTAAATCAATTACTATGATCTATATTTAATCCAACTACTCCTACTACGATTAATGTAATCGAGAGTATTTTAGTAACAGTGGCTGGCTCTTTAAACCACACAATTCCTATAATAGTTATTAAAACCGTTCCTAATCCAGACCATACTGCATATGCAATGCTGATATCTATTACCTTAAGTGTTAACGCCAATAAGCTTAAACCAACAGCATAAAAGATTAACATGGCAATTATGGGAATAACTTTAGTAAAGCCATCAGATAACTTCATAGCAACAGTACCAGAAACTTCTAATATTATAGCAACTATTAATACCACCCAAGTAATTGTTTTTAAATCATAATTCACTATTGATCTTCCTCTTCATTTAAATCTAAGATTTTATCTAAGCCTACTAATTTTTCTTTCTTTCTTAAGCGAATCAAGTTAACTCCTTGGGTATTACGGCTAACTACAGAAATTCCATTTACCGGAGTACGCACTAAAGTGCCAGCATTGCTAATCAACATAATATCATCATCATCTTCAACTTGAACTGCCCCAATCACTTCTCCATTACGTTCTGAAGTTTTAATTGCAATAACACCTTTGCCACCTCTACCTTTAATCGGATAGCTATCGATTGGAGTACGCTTACCAAATCCATTCACAGTGGCAGTCATCACCATACCACCAGTATAATTAACAATCAAGGAAATAACTATATCTTCAGGAGCTAATCTAATCCCACGCACTCCACGAGCTGTTCTACCAGTAGCACGAATGGTATTTTCTTCTTGGAAATGAACTGCTTTCCCCATTTTACTAAATAGCATTATATCCCGCTGTCCATCAGTGATATCAACTCCAATCAATTGGTCATCATCATCTAACTTGATAGCGATAATCCCGTTAGAACGTGGCCGAGAGAACCCAGTCAAAGAAGTCTTTTTTACTGTACCCTTAGCAGTTGCCATAAATACGAACTTATCTTCAGTAAATTCTTTAATTGGTAAGACCGCATTAACCCGTTCGTTAGCCTCCAATGGAAGTAAATTAACAATTGGTCTACCACGGGAAATACGGCTGGCTCGTGGTAATTGATGCACTTTCAGCCAATAAACTTTACCTGCACTAGTAAAACATAATAAAGTATTATGAGTGTTAGCCACAAATAATTTATCAATAAAATCAGCTTCTTTCATTTGAGTAGCAGATTTACCTTTACCACCTCGTTTTTGAGCTGAATAGGTATCTATATCTTGTGATTTTATATAACCTTCATGAGATAGAGTTACCAATACATCTTCAGCCTGAATCAAATCCTCAATATTAATTTCAGCCTCAGAAAATATAATCTCAGTACGGCGTTTATCACCATACCCATCTCGTATAACTAATAATTCATCTCGAATAACTTGCATCAATCTATCAGTGCTATTGAGAATATCAAGCAAATCATAAATGCGTACTAATAAAGTTTGAAATTCCTCAACAATTTTATCTTGTTCTAAACCAGTTAAGCGATGCAGACGTAATTCTAAAATAGCTTGAGCTTGAGTATCTGATAAACGGTAACCATTGTTTAACAAGCCGAATTCACTAGATAAATTATCTGGCTGAGAAACTGAAGCATCAGATTGTTGTAATAGTTTTTTGACAATACTAGCTTGCCAAGTTTTAGCTAATAAGCTCTGTTTAGCTTCTTGGGGATTTTGAGCAATTTTAATTAATTTAATCATCGCATCGATATTACTCAATGCTACTGCTAAACCTTCTAATATATGAGTTCTATCTTTAGCTTTGCGTAATTCAAATACTGTTCTACGAGTTACTATTTCTTTACGATGCCGAATAAATAATTCTAATATATTTTTCAATGGTAGTAGACGTGGTTCTCCATCTACTATGGCTACCATATTGATTCCAAATACAGATTGCATTTGAGTATGTTTAAATAAATTATTCAATACTACATCCGCAATTTCACCTCGCCGTAATTCAAGAACCACTCGAATTCCATCTTTGTCAGATTCATCTCGTAAAGCCGTAATACCTTCAATCTTTTTTTCTTTTACTAGTTCAGCAATTCTTTCAATTAACCTAGCTTTATTAGTCTGATAAGGTAATTCGGTCGCAATAATTTTTTGTTTACCGTTATCATCTTCTTCAATATTAGTACGAGCTCGCATATAAACTTTACCACGACCAGTTCGATAAGCTTCTGCAATACCACTAATACCATGAATTATTCCAGCAGTAGGAAAATCTGGGCCAGGTATATGTTGCATCAAATCTTCAACCGAAGTTTCTGGTTCTTCAATCAAAGCAAGACAAGCATTAATTATTTCAGTCAAATTATGCGGAGGGATATTGGTCGCCATACCAACAGCAATACCGCTAGAACCATTAATCAATAAATTGGGAATACGAGTCGGAAAAACACTTGGTTCTTGTTCTGAACCATCATAATTGGGATTGAAATCAACAGTTTCTTTATCAATATCTGCTAATAATTCATGAGATATTTTTGCCATGCGAATTTCTGTGTAACGCATTGCGGCCGGGCTATCTGCATCAATACTACCAAAATTTCCTTGCCCATCCACCAGCATATAACGTAAAGAAAATGGTTGAGCCATCCGTACAATAGAATCATATACTGAAGCATCACCATGTGGATGATAACGTCCAAGACATTCTCCAACTATTCTGGCTGATTTTTTATAGGACTTATTATACGAATTGTTTAATTCATACATTGCATATAGTGAACGTCGATGTACTGGTTTTAGACCATCACGTACATCTGGTAAAGCCCTACCAATAATTACGCTCATTGCATAATCGAGGTAGGATTGTTTCATTTCGTCTTCAATGTTAACTGGTAGAATTTCTTTGGCAAATTGACCCATATCTTGATAATTTTCCTGTGTTCCAACCTGTTAAACTGGAACTTCATTAATTCCCAATAAAGTTTTTGTTAGACCGTTATTATAGCATATTTTTATCTAAATTTAATTAGTTGCTATAGTATTATGTTTACTCAGTGATTTAAAAGATATGAGCAAATTAAGAGGTAAGTTTGATTGTTTGGTAATCTAATGCCATGTTGGTATTTTTCTAAGAAGCTGTTTAGGGTACTGTTTGGAATGTCTAGGAAGGAGATTATTTAATTATTGAAAGACATAGGTAAAGCCAAAATTAGGAATTGGTTTTAGGGAATAGAAGGATAGGATTAATCCACCCTGTTTAATGCAAGGTGGATATTAAACTATTGATTAGATGAATTTGTAAATATTTTGATTCAGGAATTATTATGCAGAATATTCCCAACTGTAATAGCTGGGAATAATATGGAATTTATTGACTTAAATATCTATTTCATTACGAGGAAAATAGATTGGATCATCACCAAAATCAGGTTGTTCACCATAATGTATGATAATTTTAACTTCCTCTTCGTACCCAGCAGAATTTATTAATTGACCGATAATTCTAATGCTGTTTTCTTCTAAGATCATAATACTCCTGATATATTCAAGAATTGGATCACTAGAATTTTGTTCAATATTATCAAGTTGATGTGGCCATTTTCCACTTGTACTGTAATTTATGTAAGTATCAACTAAAGTAATTATTGGTTTAGAATATCGTAATAGATTTTGTAAGCGGATTTTGTTCTCATCATTACCAGAATAATCTGCCATAAAATCATTAGCAAGTAAAGCTTCTATCATATCTTCATTCTTAACATCATCTCTAAGTTTGAATTCAATAGTACAATTTACATTGTTATCCATCATGATTCTAGCAGTTTTAGAGTTTTCAGCTTCGGCACAGTCAGCTTTCCATCCATTTAAAATCGAATTTATATCTGGTTTAGCAGTAGGGTAAACAATCTTGTTTTTTGGATAAAATTTAGAACATGTTCCTCTATTTTCATTACAATTAAAATCACCTTGTGTAACAGTTCCTTTTCCTGTACCAATAATATTGATAGTAAATTTGAGTATATCATCAGTGACATCTATTGGAACAAAGTTGGCAACACAATTTTTAGATATATCCATTGTGATAGGAAGTTTACCTTTTTTGCCACTACAGTTTCCTGACCAACCATCGAATCTATATCCTGTATCAGGATAGGCTCGTAATATAACTTCCTGGTTTAGCTCAAAAGAATAACTGCTTTCTATACAGCCTGATTTACAATCTATTACTGGCTGTTCACCTTTTATTTTAGCAACCACTCTGCCATTGCCGGTTTTTGATAGATTTAGGGTAAATCTCTCTGGTTTTTCTATTTTCGGTAAAACATCAACAGAAAAATTTATACTTTCAGCAGGATGACCACTAACTCTTGCTATTGCTCTAATATTACAAGATTGTTGTGTATCTGTAATATTAATGGGAGCAGTCCAAATTGGGTTTGAGATATTATTCTTGCTAAAGTTTCCAGAACCTTCAAGATTAAGACATGAAGCTGACCAATAATAGGTCATATCAAGGTTACGTGAACTAATGGCCGTTGCACTCATATTAACCATATCATCAGATTCAACTGGATTAGGATTGCCAGATGGTTCTTGTGTAAATATTATAGTATGAGGTTTAGCAACAATAAAATTTGCCACTTTGGAGTTATTCGTATAATCTGATTCTTGAATCTTTTTATCTTCATTTACAATAGCCCAAAGTTTGTAAGAACCTTCTTCTTTTGGAGCATAAATAGGAGAAAGTTTTACCTCATCATAATATGTACCAAAAACATTAACAGGAGCTTTAATAGCAGTGTAAGTTTGTTGAATCAAATTCTTATTTCCATTTTCATCTTCAAGAATAATTTTTAGTTCTGGAACATCCTGACTATGAGTTATTACCATTATTTGTCAGGAGAATTTCTGGTGTAAATACTTCATTAGGTTTAAACTCATATTTTACATCTCTTATACTTGATATTTTAAAATCAGGTAAATAGTTGTTAACTAAATTTACACACTCCATTTTTGAAAATGAAACTTTATCGTTTACTTTACCTGTTATTTTAAAACATTTTTTTCCAGTAGAAGCAGAGTCGTTGGTCCGTAAAAACACAGTGCAAGAATTACCTTGACTACTATAAATGGTACATTGATTAGAACTCCAATAAGGAATAAATATAGAAGTTCCATTCAAACTTTCAATATAAATTTTAGTGGTGACGTTTGAACTGCTATTATTGCGTAACTGAATTTCTAGTTCTATATCTTCGCTAGTTTCTAAAATACCATCTCCATCACCAAATTTATAGCCATGACCTCTATAATTAGTATCATTTTCATATCCATCATATTCACGGAAGAGTACATTTTCTAAACTAACTGGGCCAACATAACTATTAATATCATCGTCAATAATGATAATGCTTGTAATAGCTTTTTCACCTTGTGTAGATTCCGCAGTTAATTCTACACTTTTCTCTCCTTCCAATTTGGAGTTATTTTTTGCAGTAATATAAATTTCAGCTTTTTGTTTACCAGCAGGAATTATTAATTTATTACCATTTATATAATCAAATTGTTGTTGGCTGTCAGATAGTAAAACTGTACGTTCTTCATTTGTAGGCTTATCAAACCATACTGTTACTAATGTATTTTCACCTTCTATTAAATATGGATATCGTCCGGGAAATACGTCTATTGAGAGTTGAGAAGGAATGTTAAGTTTTTACTCCAACCAAAGCAACTTCTTGACTTCCACCATTTGAAGCTATATTTATACTTGCAGTTTTTAAATTTAAGTCATCTGGAACTTTAAAACGAACAGCTATACTACAACTTTGACCTGTTTCAAGCTCTTTATTTTCACAATATTTATCTCTTGGATCGTTTGTAGTGCTATGGACAGAAAAGTTTTCTGCATCTGTACCATCCACTGTTACACGAATATTGTTTAAAATACCAGTTCCACTATTTGCTATGGTAATCAATCCGCTTAAATGATTATCATCAAGTTCCAAAGATAAAGGAGTTACAGATAGTTTTGGAATAAATATTTCTGGAACAGCACAAGATATATTATTACTTAACAAATACAAGCTTGAAAAACTATTTAACCAATTTTGAAAGTTAGTATCTTGTGGTTCACAAAGATTAGTGTTTCTAAAATCTAAATATTCAAGTGATGATAAAGATATCAAACTATTAGGTAATGGACCTTCTAATAAAGGATTATCATTTACCATAATATCTTGTAAATTGTTTAATCCACTAAAATCAGGTAAATTACCGCTTAGATTATTCTCATGAAAACTTAATCTTTCTAGTTTAATTAATGCTTTGAAGCTTGGTATTTTTCCTGTCAAATTATTTTTGGAAAGAATTAGTTTTTCCAAATATGTCAAAAAATTTAATTCTGGGATATTACCAATTAAATTTTGTTGAGATTTTGAAATTATAACTACATGTCCATTACGACAAGTTACATTTTCCCAACTACAAGGATTATTTGTTTTTTTCCAATCAGTATTGGTCAAACGTCTTGTGTTATCACCGTCATTCCAGTTATCTCCATTAGTGCTATCATAAAGCGATACCAAATCTTTACATTCTTCAATAGGTATTTCTGTTACCTTACTGCACGCAAAAGAAGTATCTTGAGTAGGTGGGGAATCTTTTTCAGATAATACTGGGGTGACCATTGTAGTTTTGTTAATTTCAAATTGGCATGTATGTTTAATACTAACATCATAATTAACGCAATTTACACCTTGCCATTTCTCAAAAATTTTGTTATTAGATGTTATTTTTGCCTCTAACCAGACTGTTTCGCCACTTTTATAACGAACATCGCAATTAGCTTTATTTTCTGAATTACAGTCTTTAACTCTTCCTAAGAAAACATCATTGATTACAACATCTATAGGTGGATTAATGAAAAGTCGGTATTCTGCATCATCAAATTCTGCTGAAACGGTTTTGTCTGAATCCATAGTTATAGTACATGTATCATTTGTACTATATTCGCAATCTCCAGTCCATTGACCTTCTTTGTTACTAGAAAGCAAATTAACCACATATCCTTCTTCAAAAGTTTCACTGCTGCATGTAGTACCACAAAGAATTTTTGCATCAGAAGTGATTACAGTAATGCCTGTAGGAGGATTGATAGTGAGTGTGTATTGTTCTTCAATACCAAAAGCACTAAATTGAAAATATTCTTCATCAAGTTGTTTCCCGCCTTGAGCGTTGGCAGAAAAACCTAACAATCCTATTTTTTCACCAACCTGATTTGGATAGAAAGCAATTTTAAATTCACATTTACCACCACTTTTTACAGTATCAGTACAATTATTTCCAACAATTCTATATTCTGCTATTGAAGGACGTAAATTTATATCGTAAAGATCAGCATCACCAGTGTTATGAAAAATAAAAGTTCTGGTGTTGGTATCCCCAACTTTTACATTCCAATT
Organism: Candidatus Marithrix sp.; assembly: GCA_045046925.1. Lineage (GTDB taxonomy): Bacteria > Pseudomonadota > Gammaproteobacteria > Beggiatoales > Beggiatoaceae > DRQV01. Next base: position 19,015 of record JASFYV010000082.1, read on the forward strand.
GGATGTTGTTTGAGGTTCGATTGCCATGTTGGCATAATGAATTCTAATTAGACCAGTCCAAGTATATGCTTTTTTATCATCACTTTTGTAATATGCACAAAAATCTTTTGGATATGATATAGCATGATATTCAGGTTTATGTAAATCATGTAAGCCAAGAGTAACCATATTTTTTGACTGAGGACGAACATATGGCTCACCTTCTTCATCATATAAATACATTGCGGTTGTCTTACGATTTACAGCACTAGGCTTACAAATGGGATAAATAGGGTCTTGAACTTTAAGATAAATTTTTCCTTTGTTTTCAAAAATTTTATTTTGGTCTTTTTTTGAAACCTCGAAAGATACCTCATTACCATTGTTAATAACACCTACCAAATTGAAGCTAGTTCCACCCCAATTATTAGTCTCTATCTTTATATTTTCACCACCATCAAAATAATAAGTTGCTTTAGCAATGACTATTTGCGATGATATTGAAATTAGTAATCCCATCATTAAAATAAGATGTTTAAATTTAAAACACATTTTCATGGTTGGTCTCCTTAAATTATGAAATATAATTATAGAAATAATTTTATAGTAAAGTCAAATTTTTTGCTTATTAACTGATATTACCCGACTATCAAGTTTTTAACAAAATCTCTTGAATATTATCTATACTTAAGAAAAGGATACTAGACATCTTTCCTAAATAGAGCTACATCTCAAATTGACAAGAGCAGCAACTAATCGCCATGTTAAACCGTAATTTTTGTGTTTACCCCGATAAACTTC
>JASFYV010000083.1:0-5486 GCA_045046925.1 Candidatus Marithrix sp.
ACGCAAAGTCATATAAATATCAAGATAAAAAGAAATAATGTAAGTATGAATCCAACCAACCAAGTTATAATAATGAATCAATATGAATTAGACTTGTATGCGGATTACTTGATGGTAACATTTGGATATGCGACAGCGATATCAAACTTTATTAGATGGAGACATAAGCCACGATACGTTTACAAGGTTCTTATCAAAAGAGAAATATACATCAAAAGAGTTATGGAAGCAAGTAAACAGTGCGTGAAATAGAATCACCAGAAGGAGTATTGATACAGGGCGACCGCATTAAAATTTGCATAAAAGCAAAAAGTTATGGATACTAAATAATTTACAAAAATTAGGATTATAACCATGACAACAAGTATAGTAGAACATTTTAGCAAATTAGAAGACCCACGTATAGAACGAAATACATAATTTGATGGACATAATAGTATTAGTAATTTGTGGAACAGTGGTGCGGAAGGCTGGGAAGGTATAGTTTGGTAACGAAAAGAGTGGTTACAAAAGTTTAGAACATTTAAAAATGGAATACCATCACATGACTGTATAAGCTATGTAATATCCCGTTTATCAATAGGTTTCAGGAATGTTTCATGTCTTGGAGTCAGTCAATAGCAGAAAAAGGAGAAATAATAAGTATTGATGGAAAAACCTCAAGGGGTTCAAGAAGTACGTAATCCATTGCACATGGTAAGTGCATGGGCTTGTAAAAATCAATTGGTATTAGGTCAAGAAGCCATAGATGAAAAATCCAATGAAATAATAGCAATACCTAAAATATTAAAATTGTTAGAATTAAAAGGATGTATAGTAACAATCGATGCGATGGGTTGTCAAAGGGATATAGCTAAACAAATTACAGACAGTGGTGGTGATTATGTATTGAGTTTAAAAGGAAATCAGGGTTCTTTACATGAAGCAATAAAATTCATGCTATAGTATAAATGTTCACAACTTGTTATAAAATTATATAGTAATTAAAGATAACATTGGGAATAGATAATATATTTTAAGATAATTATTTGAATTATAAATTTAATTTATTAAAAGGAAAAATACCATGACACAATTAATTATTGGTATAGCAGTTTCAGTTCTATTTTTAGTTTTAATCATTTTTTTCTATTCTTTTACTATTTTACGTGAATATGAGCGAGCAGTAGTATTTTTTCTTGGCCGTTATCATAAAATTAGAGGGCCTGGAATGATAATAATCATTCCGTTTGTTGAAACTATGATTAAAATGGATACTCGTACTGTAGTTATGGATGTACCATCTCAAGATGTAATCTCAAGGGATAATGTATCAGTTAAAGTTAATGCTGTAGTTTATTTTAGAGTAATTCATCCAGACAAAGCAGTTATCCAAGTAGTCGATTATCAACAAGCAACCAGTCAATTAGCTCAGACTACTTTACGCTCTGTTTTGGGACATCATGAATTAGATGATATACTTACCGAACGTGATAAACTTAATACTGACATTCAGGAAATTTTAGATGGACAAACTGATGCTTGGGGAATTAAGGTTTCTAATGTAGAAATTAAACATGTAGATTTAAATGATAATATGGTTCGTGCTATTGCTAGACAAGCTGAAGCAGAACGAGAACGACGAGCTAAAGTTATTCATGCTGAAGGTGAATTACAATCTGCCGAAAGATTACGAGAAGCAGCCGAAATAATGTCTAGTCAACCTCAAGCTCTACAGTTACGTTATTTGCAAACTATGAACGACATTGCCTCAGAAAGCAAAACTAACACTATCATGTTCCCAATGCCAATTGATTTAGTTAGTACATTACAAAATTTACTCAAAAAATAATTTTATTGCTATGGGCTAAAGTCAATACCATTAAGTTAAGCAGGGCGAACACATAGGTTCGCCCCTACTTGAAATATATTATGTAGGGGCAGACCTGCGTGTCTGCCCTTAACTTAATGACATTGATGGGCTAGTATTAAACTTCAAATTTTATCAGTACCTATGCTGGTAATTCCAATTATACCATTCCCAAATACAACATACTTAATACCTGTTATATCCCAAAAAATGATATAGTATGAATAGATTTTTAGCATATTTTATCAACAATTAAACCAAACTTATAATGAAAAAACTAGCAACTATTTTATTACTATTATTATCTTATCCAATTATAGCCTTACAACTATCTGATAATGAAGGTTTTATATATGACATAGGTAAAGACGGAATTTTACAGAATGGAACTCTGGATGCTTATAATAATATGTATCGCTTACGAGTTAATGGAGCAAACTATATTGGTGATATTAATGGGATTTCTGCTGATGGCAGGAAAGTACGTTTAGGAACTTTTACTGAATCTGGTAGCAGTTTAACAATAAATCGTAATATTTATGTATCTAAAACTAAGAACTTTGCTCGATATACTGAAATTTTTACCAATCCAACTAATACAGATATTACTGTTGAAGTAGAAATATATGGTAACTTGGGAACAAATATAGAAGCTACTGCTCAAGCTAACTTTATAATTACTGAAGCCAATACTACCTTACTACACTATCATTCTCAAGTTAACAATTCTATTACTGCAACTTATACGTTAGATGGCAACCAATTAAGTTGGATATATCCAGAAATTACAGTGCCAGCCAAACAATCTGTGCGTTTAATCTATTTTGTAGCTCAAACCCAAGATGTTGCAACCGCTCATCAAGTTGCTACTCAAATATATGGCAATCCAACTTTTATTTATGAAGATATACCTCAATTAGCTAGAGAGAAAATTCTCAATTTTAAACCAGCTCAAGCCTTACCAAAAGATGAAACTGGGGCTGATTTTAGTTCTGCTCCGTTTCTCAATGTAGGAGAATTACGAACAGGAACATTGACTAAAACTGATAATTGGTCATTACAACGAATTGCAACTCCAACTGATGTTTATGCTTTGAATTTAGCAATTGATGAAACGGTAACTATTCGTATGTCAGCTGGTTTTAATGCTTATTTACATCTATTTGCCGATATTACTGGTCAAGAATTATTAGCAACTAATGATGATAAAGAACTTAATACTACCAATGCAGAAATTATATTTACTGCCCCAACAGCTGGAACATATTATATTGAAGCGACCTCTTTTGATCGAGATGAATTAGGAGATTATAGCTTAGAAATACTGGCTGATAGCACCAATCAACCACCACGAGTTTATCCATTTAAATTAGCTACTGAACAATTGATTGCCCCAGCTACAGTAATTTTTACTGATTTTAGCCAAGATTTAGATGGCGAAATTAAAGAACGTTGCTGGCAATTTGGTGATGGAACTGCAATAACCTGTGGGATTGAGAATATAATTACTCATACTTTCTCACAAGCTGGTCATTACAGTGTTGGTCTAACTGTTCAGGATGATCAAGGAACTTACGCTTATCACAATGAATCTATATCAATTGGCTCAGTTCCAGAAGGTGTAGTATTGCGAGAATCCAATATAGTTCCCGGTGATTTGGCTACTTCAGACCAACATTCCAAAACCCGTTCGGGAGCATTTGCTGATCAATATCGAATTACTTCTATAGTAGCTGGCGAAGAATTACTAATTGACATGAATTCTGCTGATTTTGATAGCTATTTATATTTGTATGATCAGTTTAATCGCTTGTTAAATCAAGATGGTGGCAATGGCAATGCTAAATTACGTTATACTCCAATGCACGATGGTGATTTATTAATTGAAGCTACCAGTTTTAAGGATGGTTCATTGGGTAAATATGAATTAACTTTAGAGTTTGCTGAAACTACAGATTTGCTGATTCCAATTGATTCAGTAGTGCAACCAAACTTACAACGTTTATTTATAGCTAGATTACCAGACAGCTTTAAGGCTACTTTTTTACGCTGGAATTTTGGAGATGATAGTGATGAAATAGGTACAGATAAAGCTATAGTTGCGTATATTTATCCCAAAGCAGGTGAATTTACTGTTACTGTGACTGCTTTCAATGCTGAAGGTCAACAAGCTACTGGTGAACAAGACTTTGATATTAAAGATGAAATTGTATTGCCACAAGCTAGGTTTAGAGTTTCGCCTTTGTTTGGGGAAAAACCTTTGCAAGTATTTTTTACTAATGAATCTGGTTCAACAAATGACGAATTAAATTATGTATGGGATTTTGGAGATGGCAAAGTTTCTACCGATATTAATCCTAGTCATAAATTTACTCAAGGTGGAACTTATCATGTTACTTTACAAGCTTATTCTAATCAAATCAGTTCTTCTTACACTGTCCCAATCACTGTAATCGACCGAGCAAATATTGCAATTCCAGTTACCGGAATAGTACGTGAATTACCCCAAGTAATAATGGCTGGTTTTGACCCAATGTTAGTGGATTTATTAGATACTAATGTGAAAATCTTCGCTATAGCACGACCTGGAAAAACACCATTACAAACAGTAAGTTTCACTGGCCAAGATTTTGAGTTAATAATGCAACATGTGGCAACTTATGCTAACGGTGATCAACGTTATGAAACGGTATTTACTTTTGCTCAAGGGAGTTATCCAGTAGTTACATTGGACAGTATTTTTGATAATTTTAAGGTGCAAACTGTGGATCAAGCTGGGCAATTTCATACTTATCCTAATTTGGAAATTGGTAATTATCCTCCAGAGACAATTGCTCCCAAATCATTGAATATTGAGCCTTTGCAACAAGCAGGAGTTCGGCGGCAACAACCACAAGTATTAGGTATGGGTTTTGATCCAGCTTTGGTACATAAATCAAATGCAACCCTAATAGATGGTAGTGATTCTCAATTTATGATTAAAGCAATAGTACGAGAAGGTTTATTTGCAATTCAAACAGTCACCTTACAACAAGGCGAACTTAATTGGCCAATGAGCTTACTAGAAATTTTGCCCAATGGAGACCGATTATATGCTACTAATTATACCTATCCCAGCAATAGCTTAGCCAAAGGAACTTTAAATAGCATGTTAGGAGTTAAACCAGATCAGTTCTCAGTGATAGTAACAGATAAAAATTCCCAAACTCACCGTTTTCCAGAGCTAAAAGTCGGAGATTTTCCAAGAAGGTAATTTTTGTATCTTAAATTTATAATAATGGGTAAATTCTATTACTCTTGAAACTAGGAATAGTCGAGAGATTAGTCTTATTGAGAATAATTTTAATGGTTTAATCATGTTTTATAATCCGTTAAATCTTGTTCAAACATTTTAACGAGGAACCTGAAAATTATTATTTGTAGTATTATTGGTTTTAAATCAAGGTATTCAAGCAGCAACTGGCTGTAATGAATAATAAACATAAGAAAATCTTTAATACTATATTTGCTAATCCAATAAATGGTAATATTAAATGGTGGTAACTACCTACCATGTAAAAAAGTATGTACAAAAAAGTCAAAAAATAGTAAACTAAAGAGATGAAAGACTTACCAAACGACATAGACTCACTAAAAG
>JASFYV010000084.1:0-30377 GCA_045046925.1 Candidatus Marithrix sp.
AAAAACATGGCATTATAACAAACTTATAACTTATTGATAAATATTTAAAATAGTTGGCATGGGTATGGTAGGTAGTTACGAATTATGAAAGAACTAATCAGAAAAATGCCCAAATTGTGAAAGCTCAGAGATAAAGATAGCAACTACGACGAGGAATACCAATGGCCTACATGACATCATTAAGTAAAGTTGCAAGTGTGTGAAGGTATGGGGTCAACGACAGCAAGAAAATTTAAAGTTTTGCAAATAATCATGTTCAGCTCAATTATTTTCATAAGTTTATGCCCACTCAAGTAAATTCTTACAACCAGCATCAGATATATTTCTTTCGTAGCCAATCAATCCATTCCATAGTAAAGAGGTCTTTGGTGGTCATTATTTTTATTAATTAGAATTTACCAAATATATTACACTACTTTATCTGGTTAGATAGATTATAGTAATATAAGCAATTGATATTTATTTTAAATTTAATTAAGAATTATTATATCCAAATCGGCTATGCTAAAATTTCTTAGCAAAATAAGCTCATAAAAATAGCTAAAGATGTTTGTAAGGGAGCATAAAATTATTACAAAATTTAGTTATATATAAAATCAATAAGTTATAAATATCTTAAATTTTTTCTTCTGTACAAAAAAGATAAGTTATGTTTAAATTTATTTAGTTCATAAATAATATCATAGAATATCCCTAGTTTAGTAAAATCTAAAAGTAATTCCAACCTAAATCTATCATGTCAAATATGTCAAAAAGTTATAATCTTGAAGTTAAAAAATTACAATGTATTCGAGATGATCGAATATTATTTGATAATTTAAATTTTAGTTTGTCTACTGGTCAATTATTACAAATAGAAGGTCATAATGGTAGTGGTAAAACAAGTTTATTACGCATATTATGTGGTTTAACTTTGCCCATAGAAGGAAATATATATTGGAATGATGAAGATATTCAAATTGTTCAAGAAGATTATTGGGCGACATTATCTTATATTGGTCATCATCCTGGAATTAAAGGAGAATTAACCCCTTTAGAAAACTTAGCCGTAGCACAATCTTTAAGTCGTGAACCAATTGAAATTGATCTTGCTGAAGCTTTAGATCAAGTTGGCTTATATGGATTTGAAGATGTTCCTACTTGCACTCTTTCTGCCGGTCAACAACGTCGAGTAGCTTTAGCTCGTTTATTGATTAGTAAAACTGCATTGTGGATATTGGACGAACCATTTACGGCACTTGACAAAGCAGCTATTAAAATGATTGAAACTTGGCTAGATAGACATGCTGAACAAGGTGGTATGGCAATTCTAACTTCACATCATACGGTCAATTGTAATTATGCAACATCGCTACGAATTGGTAATTGGTAATGCATCTGTCGGTTACTCAACGTATTTTAGGGTTATTAATTATATTGTTCAGCGTTACTCTAGTACCACCTATTTGTGTATCTTTATGGTATCAAGATGATGGTTTAATAGCTTTTATTATGGCATTTTTAGTCATGTTTAGTATTGGAGTTATGCTTTGGTTTCCTGCTAAAGATGCTAAAAAAGAATTACATTTACATGATGGTTTTTTAATTACTGCAATATTTTGGACTGTTCTTAGTATAGTTGGAGCATTACCATTTTTACTGTTATCAAATGTAGAAGCTGGTCAAAATCTAAATCTTGCCCAAGCAGTATTTGAATCAGTATCTGGATTTACTACCACTGGTGCTACTGTTATTAAACATATAGATAGTTTACCAGAATCTATATTATATTATCGCCAACAATTGCAATGGCTGGGTGGACTTGGGATTATCGTGTTAGCAGTTGCTGTGTTACCAATGTTAGGTATTGGAGGAATGCAATTATATCGGGCTGAAACCCCAGGTCCTATGCGAGATGAAAAATTTACTCCACGTTTAGAAAATACTGCTAAAACACTGTTATATATATATATTATCCTAACTATTGCTTGTGCTTTATCTTATTGGGTAGCTGGTATGAGTCTATTTGATGCTATTGGTCATAGCTATTCTACTGTTGCTACTGGAGGGTTTTCTACTCATGATGCAAGTTTGGGTTATTTTGATAGTCCAACAATAGAAGCTATAGCTATGTTTTTTATTATTTTAGGTAGCTTAAATTTTACGGTGCATTTCGTGGCATGGCACAAATTAGATATGCGTTATTATTGGCGAGATACGCAAGGTCGAGTTTTTATTTATATAGTATTAATTTTAATTATAATTACTGTTGTTATGCTGATGCTACATAGTGAAGATGCTAAACATCAAAACTTTTTTTCAGCATTGCGTTATGGTAGCTTTGAAGTTATTTCTATTATCAGCAGTACTGGTTATGCTATTGACGATTTTAGTACTTGGCCATTATTTTTACCAATATTAATTTTAGGTAGCGGTTTTATTGGTGGTTGCGTTGGTTCTACAGCCGGTGGTTTTAGAGTAATTCGATTTATTTTATTATACAAACAAGCTGCTCGAGAAATTATGCGTTTGATTCATCCTAATGCTGTTATTGTAGTAAAAATTGGCAACAAAAAAGTACCAGATAATGTATCTCAAGCGATGTGGGGATTTACCTTTTTATATATATCTAGCTATGTATTTTTATCTCTGTTATTTATGGCAACAGGAGTAAGTTACTTAACCGCATTTTCTGGGATTGCAGCAACTTTAAATATGACTGGGCCTGGTTTGGGGGATGTCACCATGCACTATGGTAATATCGGTGATGCTGGTTTATGGATTTTGAGTTTTACTATGTTATTAGCTCGACTAGAAATTTTTACCTTATTAGTGTTATTAACTCCAGCATTTTGGAGAAGGTGATGATTTGGTAATCTACATAGACAGTGAAATAATTGAAATTACGCAAATTTTAATATTATTACTTTGAATTTACACTAGACATTTGGTCTGAAATAGTTTTTAATATATTTATGAGAATATTTAGTTCAAACCGTCCAAACCACTAATATGATATATATAAAAAAGCTATGTTAAAAAAAATTGCTACAGTTAGTTTAATCACTCTTATATTGGCCAGTTGTGTTACTTCGCCCTTGGGTAGAAACCAATTAAATTTTATGCCAGCAGATCAAATGAGTACTATGGGGATTGAGGCGTTTAGTCAAATAAAGCAGGAAACCCCAATAGAAACAAATTCTAAAATAAACAATTATGTTGCTTGTATTGCTAATGCACTGATTCAAGTAAGTGATAAAGAAACTGAATGGGAAGTAGTAGTATTTCGAGATGATACTGCTAACGCTTTCGCATTACCAGGAGGTAAAATAGGTGTTCACATTGGCTTGCTAAAAATTGCAGAAAACCAACATCAATTAGCAGCTGTTATTGGTCATGAAATCGCTCATGTGTTGGCTAATCATAGTAATGAGCGGGTTTCGCAAGAATTTATGCTATCACAGGGATTAGTATTGGTTCAGTCGCTAAGTAATGTTCAATCTCCAATGGGGCAGCAATTAGTGGGTTTGTTAGGCATAGGGGCAAAATATGGGATTATGTTGCCTTATAGTCGTACTCATGAAAGTGAGGCCGATGAAATGGGGCTATATTTTATGGCAAAAGCTGGATTTAAACCTCAAGAAAGTGTGAAATTATGGCAAAATATGAGTGCCGACAATGATTCTCAACCACCAGAATTCGCATCTACTCATCCATCGCACGATACTCGTATTGCCAAGTTAAATCAGGCTATGGGTCAAGCTCAACAACTATATAAACAAGCTATTAACAAACCAAATTGTCGTTGATAGTACTTTTATGCTATAATTACAAGATTATTGTCTAATATTATTGAGGGCTATTATGCAATCAACAAGGAATATGGAAATATGGGTTGGTATTTTTGTGGCATTGGGCATTGCTGCTTTACTTATGTTATCTATGAAAGTTAGTCATTTAGGTAACTTATTTGCCAAACAAGGTTATACCATAACTGCCCAGTTTGGAAATATTGGTGGTTTAAAAATTAAATCTCCAGTAAAAATGTCTGGTGTATTAGTCGGGAGAGTGACTGATATTAGTTTTGATAATGAGTATTATCAAGCCATTGTCACCATGAATATTGAATCTAGGTATAATAAAATTCCAATAGATGTATCTGCTAGTATTTTGACAGCGGGTCTTTTAGGAGAACAATATATTGGTTTGGATACTAATGGTGGTGATGAATTTCTTGCCAATGGTGATGAAATAGATCCTGGACTTACACAATCTGCTGTTATTGTAGAAAAATTAATTGGCAAATTTTTATATAATATGGCATCTAAAGGTACAGTTAAATAAATTCGTAAAGGAAAATTATAATGAAACGCTTATTGTTTAAAACAGTTTTTTTTAGCATGCTTATGGGTTTAACGGTTAATGTATTGGCTAGTAACATTGCTGAGGCAGAGGCTTTGATTAAGAAATCGACAGTTGAAGTTTTAGAAGCATTACAAACTAATTCTGGTAACATACATGCTTTAGTAGATAAAGTAGTATTACCTAATTTTGACTTTAACAAAATGTCAGCATTAGTATTAGGACAATACTGGAAATCTGCTACTACAGAACAAAAAACAGCATTTGCTACAGAATTTAGGCATTTATTAGTTCGTACATATTCAACGGCTTTAATTCAAGTTGCTAAAAAGGTCAATAAAGAAGATATCGAGTATTCTTCCAAACCAACTCGGAAAAATAGATGTCAAGTATCTACCAACATTAAAAATGCTTCAACTTCAATTAAAATTGACTATGCTATGTATAATAAAAAAGGTGCTTGGAAAGTTTATAATGTAATAGTTGAAGGAGTTAGTTTAGTTACTAATTATCGAGATGAATTTGGTAATGATGTTAAAAGAAAAGGCATGGATGGTCTAATCGCAAAAATTAGAAGTAAGAACAAAGGATAACTCTCGTGAGTCAGATTATTATAGACAGTAATAATTATTGGCGATTAGTGGGAGAATTAAGTTTTACTACAGCTGGAGATTTATTGACCGAACTAACTAATAAAATCTCCACTCTTGATTCAAATGAGCTAACAATAGACCTTAGCGAAGTTAAGAATACAGATAGTGCCGGTTTAGCATTATTAATAGAGCTACTTAGAACAAATATTTCAATAACTTTCTGTAATATTCCTAAACGCATACTTAGTCTTTCTACTGTTGGTGGAGTAAGGAATTTATTGATGAATGAAGGTGTTTAATGCCATCTGCAGTGAGTATTTCACATTTATACAAAAGTTATGACGATTTGACTGTCCTGAATGATATTGATTTTGAAATACCTAAAGGTTGTTTTTTTGGTTTGTTAGGGCCTAATGGTGCTGGAAAGTCCACCTTAATCAATATTATGGCTGGTTTAGTTAATTCCACAAAAGGTTCAGTAAGTATATTGGGTCATGATGTAAGACGACAATGGCGACAAGCTCGATATTCTTTGGGAGTTGTTCCACAAGAATTGGTCATTGATCCATTTTTTTCTGTTATTGAAACTTTGAAATTACAATCTGGATATTTTGGTTGTAGAAATAATCAGGAATGGTTAGATGAACTGTTAGAAATTTTACAACTTACTGATAAGACTAATACTAATCTACATAAATTATCTGGTGGTATGAAACGACGTTTGTTAATTGCCCAAGCTTTAGTTCATAAACCATCAGTAGTAATATTAGATGAGCCAACAGCAGGAGTTGATGTTGAGTTACGAGAAGTTTTATGGAAATTTACCAATCGTTTGCACCAAAATGGCCATACAATAGTATTAACTACTCATTATCTTAGAGAAGCAGAAAATCTTTGTGAACAAATTGCTATTCTAAATAATGGTAAATTAGCCGCTCTTGACAGTAAAACAGCCTTATTGGCACGTTATCCATATCGTTTATTACGTTTGACTTTGACTACTCCTATTGTTAATAAAATTCCAGATTTTTTACAAGATAAAGTTCAAACTATATCAGAAGATGAATTAGTTTTAAGATTACATCGTGATCATGACCAAATTGGAGCCGTTTTAGAAAGTTTACGTCTTGCTAATATCAGTTTTTTTGATTTACATACCCAAGAACCTGGTTTAGAAGAAGTTTTCATGAGTTTAACGAATGATAATCATAAGTGATTTAAAAATAAATTTATATTTTAAATATGCTTGATTTTTTATAACTTACCCTGATACTAAGAACTAATGAGTATAAAACTTAATTTTATATACATCAAAGTCTCATTAACAAATATTAATCTATGATTATAGAAAAAAGTTTATATTAAGGCTAGACATATTTTTTTTTTAGTGTACAATGAACTTATATTGATTATTTTGAGTTGAGTGGGATTGTAGCTCAGTTGGAAGAGCATGATATTTACAAATAATATCAAGGTCAGGAGTTCGATCCTCCTTGATTCCACCACACTGCCCTGATAGCTCAGTCGGACTAGAGCGTCCCCCTCCTAAGGGGAAGGCCAGAGGTTCAATTCCTCTTCAGGGCGATGATTTCTCCTTGTGTTGTGTCGTTGACTGAAGTTCAGTATGTAGCAGTATTGTACTGATTCTTCAGTCGTTTTTTTAATTCCCTATCAAGTTTTCTGCCTCAAAATTCTGATCTTACATATCCTAGTTTTAACAGATTTAACTCCCTTTTTTTCTAAAAATATCCAACATATTAAACTGCTACAATTTTAATAAACTAATATTATATGAACAGTTTTTAAAATGAATTTTATGTAGAATATAATTGATTCACCGATTAATTGAATATATGCAACTTTATAGATGTTGAGTAATTCAAATAAAAAATCCAACCTATTAGCATAGCTTTAATAAATGCTGAGTATTGTGTTAAAATACAATCCCATTTAAACACCGAGGAATTCATATTGAATCACAGTGCATTGCCACAAAAACAAGGATTATACGATCCACAAAATGAACATGATGCTTGTGGTGTTGGTTTCATTGTTCATATCAAAGGTCATAAAAACCACGCAATAGTCGAACAAGGCTTAGAAATTTTAAAAAACTTAACCCATAGAGGAGCTGTAGGAGCTGATCCTTTAGCTGGTGATGGTGCTGGAATCCTTATTCAAATTCCAGATAGTTTCGTTCGAGCAGAATGCGAATTTACTTTGCCACCAGTGAATGAATATGGTATTGGCATGGTATTTTTACCACAAGAAGCAGAAAATCGTGCCGCTTGTGAAGAAATAATCGCTAAGATAGTCACAAAAGAAGGTCAAGAAGTAATTGGTTGGCGAGATGTACCTACCAATAATGAAGGATTAGGCGAAGATGTCAAAGCTCTCGAACCAATAATCCGTCAAATATTCATAAAAAATAATTGTATTAACCAAGATAGCTTTGAGCGTAAATTATTTATAATTCGTAAGATTATAGAACATTCGGTTGAACAAGAATTAAAATTAGATAAAGCCTATTTTTACATTCCATCTCTGTCATCTCGTACCTTACTATATAAAGGTATGTTATTGGCTGGCCAAGTAGGAGATTATTATCTAGATTTACAAGATAAACGCATGGTTACAGCATTAGCTCTAGTGCATCAGCGTTTTTCCACTAACACCTTCCCAACTTGGAATTTAGCTCAACCTTTCCGTATGATTTGCCATAATGGTGAAATTAATACATTACGTGGCAATGTAAATTGGATGGCAGCTCGTCGACATGCGATGTCTTCAGAAATATTAGGTGAAGATTTAAATAAAATCTGGCCATTAATTGATGAAGGACAGTCTGACTCAGCTTGTTTTGATAATGCGTTAGAATTATTAGTGGCTGGTGGTTACTCATTGGCAGAAGCGATGATGTTATTGGTTCCAGAAGCTTGGACTAAAAATCCATTGATGGATTCTAAACGACGAGCTTTTTATGAATATAATGCAGCAATTATGGAGCCTTGGGATGGGCCAGCGGCAGTTGCATTTACAGATGGTAGACAGATTGGAGCTACTTTAGATCGGAACGGTTTACGACCAGCTCGTTATTTGATCACCAATGATGATATGGTGGTAATGGGATCAGAAATGGGCGTATTGACCATTCCACAAGAAAAGATTATTAAAAAATGGCGCTTACAGCCTGGTAAAATGTTCTTGATTGATACTGAGCAGGGTCGGATCATTGAAGACGAAGAAATAAAAAATGCACTTATTAATCGAGTTCCTTATCAACATTGGCTGAATGAAACTAAAATTGTATTAGAAAAATTACCAAATGAAGTAACAGCAATGCCACCAGATGAGGCTACCTTGTTGAAGCGGCAACAGGCTTTTGGTTATACTAAAGAAGACCTCAAAATATTTTTAATGCCAATGATGACTACTGGCCAAGACCCAATTGGATCAATGGGAGTTGATACCTCATTAGCGGTATTATCCAACCGTCCTAGAATGTTGTATGATTATTTTAAGCAGAATTTTGCTCAAGTTACCAATCCTCCAATTGATCCAATTAGAGAAGAATTGGTTATGTCATTGGTATCATTTATTGGGCCACGACCAAATTTATTGGGTTTTAAAGAAGATTTACACAAACGACTAGAAGTTCAGCAACCAATTTTAACTAATTGTGATTTAGAAAAAATTCGGAAAATTGAAACTCGTTCTGATGGTGCGTTTAAGACCAAAACATTAAGCATGTGTTATGCAGTAAATGCTGATCCAATTGCCAGTATGGAAACTGCATTAAGCAAATTATGTGATAAAGCTGAACAAGCAGTATTAGCTGGTAATAATATCTTGATTTTATCTGATCGTGATATTGATGCCGATCATATTGCAATTCCAGCATTATTAGCAACTTCAGCAGTTCATCATCATTTAATTCAACAAGGTTTACGAACCGAATCTGGTTTAGTAATAGAAACTGGAGAAGCTCGTGAAGTACAACATTTCTGTTTATTAGCCGGTTATGGGGCAGAAGCTATCAACCCATATTTAGCTCTAAACACTATATCCGTCAGTTTATCTAGTTTACCAATAGAACTTAGCTTAGAACAAGCTCAGCAAAACTATATTCAAGCTGTTGGTAAAGGCATTTTAAAAGTCATGTCTAAAATGGGTATTTCCACCTATCACTCTTATTGTGGAGCCCAAATTTTTGATGGAGTTGGTTTAGCTGATGATTTTATTGCAGCTTATTTTACTGGTACTCAATGTAAAATTTCTGGTATTGGTTTGGCTCAAGTTGCTGAAGAAACAGTTCGTCGACATCGAGTTGCTTTTGGAGGTAAACATTTATATCGTAATGCATTAGACGTTGGTGGTGAGTATGCTTATCGAGAAAAAGGTGAACATCATGCTTGGACTCCAGAAACTATCAGTCAATTACAACATGCAACTCGGCAAAATGACCGTACCTTGTATGATAAATTTGCTAACCAGATCAATGAACAAAACACAAAAATATTAAATTTACGGGGTTTATTCACCTTTAAATTTGCTGACCAAGCAATTCCATTAGAAGAAGTTGAACCAGCTTCTGAAATTGTGAAACGTTTTGCAACAGGTGCAATGTCATATGGCTCGATTTCTTACGAAGCTCATACTACTTTAGCTATTGCAATGAACCGCTTAGGTGGTAAATCTAATACTGGTGAAGGTGGCGAAGAAGTTGAACGTTTTACTCCAATGCCAAATGGTGATTCCAAACGTTCTGCTATTAAACAGGTAGCTTCTGGTCGTTTTGGAGTGACTACTGAATATTTGGTTAATGCCGATGATATTCAAATTAAAATGGCTCAAGGTGCGAAACCAGGTGAAGGCGGTCAATTGCCAGCTCATAAGGTCAATAAAACTATCGCTAAAGTGCGTTATTCAACACCTGGTGTTGGTTTAATCTCACCGCCACCGCATCATGATATTTATTCAATTGAAGATTTAGCTCAGTTAATTCACGATCTAAAAAATGTTAATCCTAAAGCTCGGATCAGCGTTAAATTAGTATCAGAAATTGGAGTTGGGACTGTGGCTGCCGGAGTTTCTAAAGCCCATGCTGACCATGTAACAATTTCCGGTTACGATGGTGGTACTGGTGCTAGTCCAGTGACATCAATTAAACATGCTGGTTCACCGTGGGAAATTGGTTTAGCAGATACTCATCAAACTTTGGTATTAAACAAATTACGTGGTCGAATAGCTGTCCAAACTGATGGCGGAATTCGGACTGGACGTGATGTTGTGATAGCTAGTTTATTAGGTGCAGATGAGTTCGGTTTTGCAACTGTGGCTTTAATTGTGGAAGGTTGTATCATGATGCGTAAATGTCATCTTAACACCTGTCCAGTTGGAGTTGCTACTCAAGACCCTGAATTAAGAAAAATGTTTACTGGTCAACCAGAACATATAGTAAATTATTTCATGTTTGTAGCTGAGGAAGCTCGGGAATTAATGGCCAAATTAGGTTTCCGTACTTTCAATGAGATGATTGGTAAAGCTTCTGAAAAGTTAAATATGCGGAAGGCTATTACCCATTGGAAAGCTAAAGGACTTGATTTTACTAAAATTTTATACAATCCAGAAATGGGACCAGAAGTTGCCACTTATAATTGTGAAACTCAAGATCATGGTTTAGATAAAGCTTTAGATCAAGAACTAATTAAACAAGCTCAATCAGCATTGGAAAGTAAAACTTCAGTCCAAATCAATTCACCGATTTATAATTATAATCGAACTTGTGGAGCAATGCTATCAGGAGAAGTTGCCAAACGTTATGGTCATGCTGGTTTACCAGAAGATACTATTAAAATTAATTTAACTGGATGTGCCGGCCAAAGTTTTGGAGCTTTTGTGGCTCGTGGTATAACCATTGAATTAGCTGGGGAAGCCAATGATTATGTAGGTAAAGGCTTAAGTGGAGGACGGCTTATTATTTATCCACCACAAGAATGCCCAATAGTTCCTGAAGAAAATATTATTGTTGGTAATACTGTATTATATGGTGCGGTTACTGGTGAGTGTTATTTCCGAGGTATTGGTGGTGAACGGTTTGCAGTGCGTAATTCTGGAGCAGTGGCTATAGTTGAAGGTGTTGGTGATCACTGTTGTGAATATATGACTGGTGGAGTTGTAGTTGTTATTGGCTCAACTGGACGTAATTTTGCGGCTGGTATGAGTGGTGGTATTAGTTATGTATTGGATGAGATTGGTGACTTCAGTAAACGTTGTAACATGGCTATGGTGGAATTGGAAACTATTACTAAAACTAATGCTAAAGTAAGCACTTTAGATGTAGCTATGCAGAATATGTTAGCTGATGATGAAATGCGATTAAAAACTATAATTACCAAACATTTACAATATACTAATAGTTCCAGAGCGAAAGAAATTCTGGATAATTGGGATAAATACTTACCTAAATTTGTGAAAGTTATGCCAGTAGATTATCGGCGAGCTTTGATTCAAATGGAGGAAGGGTAGTAAACCGGGTTTGCTGCCCGGTTATAAACTTAATATTTTTCAATCAAATAAGCAAAATAGGAATTATTTGATATAGGTATATAACTTATTACTATTGTTGTTAATGAAGATGGCCTTTCTTCTTGATTTAATACTCTTTTCCTAAATATTGCTAGTCAACGAAAATAGCTATATATGATTTTAACAACGTGAAACTTACCAGAGCTATACAATTAATTACGGATTTTATGTAGGATGTAATGAGTTTACGAGTTACATCAAGATGCAATTCATAACTTGCATCCTACATTTATATACCCTTTAGTAAAATTCGCAAACTCATTACATCCTACGTGAAATCTATTTTACATACAGTCTGTGTAACTTAATAACCTGAGTTCGATATATAATTACAATTTATTTAATATAAATATGTTCCTAAATTTAGGAACACAATGTTTTAGAAGCTTTACTTCAAGTTTAGACCAAGCAGAGCTTGATAACCAGTGAGTTATAAACTTTGGGAACGATATTGAACTTATTACATTTTTACGTCGAACTCAGGTTAATAGCATTTCCCCGTTTGTATACCCTCCCCCATCCTCTCCTAATTTATGGGAGAAGTAAGGGATGGTGGTTGTATTTAACTAGATCGGGAAATATTATAAATCAATTATTTTCAGTATAATTAACGGAATTTTAATTTATGAATTTTGATGAGTTATCTAAAGAACAACAAGTTATGATATCAATGCGTAAAGTATTGACTAGTATTATTAAAGAAATAACTCCAGCAGATGGACAGGAATATCCGTTAACAGAACAGACATTTAATGATGTACGGATGTGTTTAGCTTTAATTACAGCTAGAGAACAAGAATTAGCCAATGAACAAGGAATAGATAATAAATCCCGTCCTCATTATGTCGATGAACCTAAGACAACAGTTCCTTTGCATCATATTAAGAAAACTTCTTCATAACATTAAGTTGGGCTAGTTAGAATAACCCAACTTTCTTAGATTACATTGTATTATTCATCTTAAATTGGTCTTCTACTAGTACGTGGTATTGGAATTGCGGCCAATCTGCGTTCAATAGTAGTAAGTTTTTCTGCAAACACTCGATGCATCTCACTAATACTAGCGAATTTTTCTTCAGAAAAGTTATTTTTCTCAAGATCAGTTAACTTATCTGAAAAAATACGGTGCATTTCACTAATAGTTGCAAACTTTTCATCTGCATCTTGCTCGGTTGTGGAAAAACTTTCATATTTTTCATGTATCATATCAACACAAGTAGAAAATAAACTTTTTAAATCTTCTTCTTTTATAGTATCACCATTAGCAGCTTTTGCTTTTGCAATACTAGAAGCCATATTTGCTGAAATATCAATCAATTGTAATGCTTCTTTTTGAGTTATCATACTTAAATATTTACCTTATAGAATTTTTAAATCGCTCCCAATCAAATAACGACCCTGGATCAGTTTTGCGTTTAGGAGCTACATCGCAATGACCAGCAATATTGGTTAATGACGGCCAAGTCTGTTGTAATATCTTAGTTACTTCAGCTAACTTTTGATATTGTATATCTGTATAAGGTACATCATCGCACCCTTCAAGTTCAATCCCAATTGAAAAATTATTGCATTTAGTGCGTCCATTAAAACTTGAAACTCCAGCATGCCAAGCTCGTTTATCTAAAGACACATACTGTACGATTTCTCCATCACGTCGAATTAATAAATGAGCTGAAACTCGTAAATTAATTATTTTAGCAAAATCAGGACGATTATCTAAAGAATTAGTAAATAATTGATCAATAAAAGGTCCACCAAATTTACCTGCTGGTAGACTTATCGAATGAATTACCAATAGTTCTATAGTTGCAGTTCGTTCATCAAAGTTGGGGGAAGGACAATAACGTATCCCTTCCATCCATGTTAAATTTTTGGACATTTATTCATTTATTAAAGGATTTAAAATTTTGTAATTAATTAGAAATCTTCCCAATCACCGTTGTTTTCTAATGTTTGGATATTAAATTGATTACTATTTTTGGGTAAATACATTGTATCTGGCTGTAAGATTGTAGGCAATTCTATATCACCAACATAAAAAAATGCCACTTGACCTTCTAATTTTTGAGCTTGCTCTTTCATTAATTTACCAGTTGAGGATGCCTCACCAGCTAAAACTGCATTTTGTTGAGTCATATCATCCATTTGAGCTACAGCCATATTAATTTGATGAATTCCAGAAGACTGTTCTCTAGTAGCAGATGCAATATCTGAAATAATGTCACTAACTTTTTTACTAGCAGATACGATCTTAGCTAAAATTTCCCCAGATTGATTAACCAGTTTAGTACCTTCTTCTACTTTGGTGGCACTATCTTGGATTAAACTTTTAATTTCTTTAGCTGCTGTAGCACTGCGTTGAGCAAGATTTCTAACCTCGGTTGCAACTACCGCAAAACCTCGTCCATGTTCACCAGCATGAGCTGCTTCTACAGCAGCATTTAAAGATAATAAATTAGTTTGGAAAGCAATTTCATCTATAACTCCAATTATATCAGATATTTGCTTACTACTTTTATCAATTTCAGCCATAGCTAAGGTAGTTAATTTAATAATTTCACCACCATCTTTGGCTTTTTGTTTGGCTTTATCAGCTAAATTGCTGGCCTGAGTGGTATTATTAGCGTTTTGCTGGACTGTTGCTGTCATCTGTTGCATACTAGAAGCAGTTTCTTCCAATGAAGCTGCTTGGGCTTCTGTACGTTTACTAAGACTAAGATTACTGGCAGATATTTTATCAGCAACTCCATTAACCATTTTTGCGGTTTGTAACATTGCGGTTATTACTTCAGTCAATTTCATAACCGTGGTATTCATATTATTCTTTAATTGATTAAATACACCCAAATAGTCATTTTCAATTTTTTTGGTTAAATCACCTTCAGCTAATGCAGAAATAATATTTGTAATATCATTGGTTACAGATTGATTAAAATCCATAATTTCATTAATACTAGTTGCAAAAATTTTAAAAAATCCTTCTTTATTTTCAAGGCTGATACGTGGTTTAAAATCTCCAGCAGAAGCTGCTTGAATAACTGTGTTTATTTCTTTTTCAGTAGCAACTTCAATAGTACGATCATTAAATTCAATAATAATTCCAAGATGTTCATTGTTATCGTTAGTTACTAAAGTAATAATATGATCTAAAGTCATGCTACCAATGGTAATTCTGGTACGATGCGAATCTTTAATATTTTCCAATGTTTGTCGTTTACTCTCATAATCATCTCTGTGATAAAAAGTAAAATTAGAACCTAATATTTTTTTTGCATCGAAATTGGGAATTTGTTGACGGATTATAGATTCGTATTTAGTAAACAAATATTGAGCTGCTTGGTTTAGATAAATAATATTGTAATTGCTATCAGTTATTAAAATATTGGTAGTTGCTCTATCTAAAGCTTGATTTATTCGTATAGCTTTATCAGCGATCAATTTATCATGCTGGATTTGTTCTCTTAATTGAGCTTGCATACAACCAAAAGCTTGTAATAATTGGCCTATTTCATCTTTATGACTAGTTTCAATATTATTATCCAGTTTTTTATTAGCAATAGCATTAGCAACTTTTACTGCTTGAGTTAAACGGGTTGTTGTACTTTTTAGTAATAAAATAAAAAATCCAATAACAAAGCTGAAACTAATAACTATTGTTAGGATTAGATAGTTTAAATGACTATTATTACTGATATATTTATTTTTAGATATGATATATAAGTCGTTAGCTAATTTATCTTCTATTTTTTTCAATAATTCAACTTTCCCAGTCTGCATAGTAAACCAATATTTAGGAGTAACTGTTTCTGGTAGTATATATTTATTTAAATTAGCAGCATAAATAATATTGCGTATTCGATTGGTTTCATCAATAAATTTATTACCAGATGCTAAATTAACATTTATGAATTTTTGTTGTTCTGTAGTCAAATACCGCATAACATCATGATTTAAATAAGTTTTTTGAGTAGTAATGATAGCTTTAAATTGACTAAATTGTTGAGGTTTTATATTTTTTTGAGAAAACACTGCTGATAATAATGCTCGTTCTAAACCTGCAGATTCTTTGGCTCGCAATAAATTAACATAAGCTATTTTTAACGTAAAAATATCTTGATAACTAGAAATATGGGTTGATTCTATAACAAGATCAAACACTTTATTATTAATTTTAGTATAATATTTTACTGCTTTGGGCTGTGATATAGATAAATTAGAGACTGAATTTCTAATGGAAGAAAATTGGTTTAACATTTCCAATGTATTCTCTAATTCACCTTTAAATTCATCTCCATATTTATCAATATTTATTGTACTTAAGAAATCATGAAATTTAGCTGTTGTAACATCAGTTTTAGTACGATATTTAAATAATTCAGTTTGAAATTGTTTACCTTGTTGTTTTAAAAATAAACTACTTGCTCCTCGTTCTAATTGAATTGAATGAACAATATTGCTAAGAGTAATTGATAATTGAGTTAATTCTATTAATTCCTTAGTTTCATTAGCTATTTTTATATCTTCTGTTATTAAATCAAAAGAGAAATATAACCATCCTAACAATGGTAACAACATGATTAAGATTAGTTTATATTTTAATTTAATATCAGTAATAAGTGACATGTCTATAATCCTTGCAAATATTGATAACCTATCTAATTTCTTTATGTTTTTTTATCTGCTATCAATAGTATGTTATATAAAAAGGGAAGCATATTCTAATAATAGATTTTTTTATATGAATATTGCATATAGAATATAATATAATTATTGCAAGAAAAAATCAATATAATCCTTGATAACTAAAAACGTTTAGCAGGTGAATTAGGGAAAGTTGTATTTAACTGAATTGGGAAATGCTATAATGAATACACGAATTACATTTTAATACAACTCATTCTTCATTTTTAGGAAAGACGTTTATTTAATTGGAAAGCACTATTATTTTAAATTAAAAATATCAATTCATGCCAACTGTTTATATAGGATTAGGTAGTAACCTTAATAATCCAATCTACCAAATTAAAAAAGCCTTACGAGTACTAACAACTATTCCAACAGTTAGCTTGAAAAATCATTCTAGTCTATATCGGAGTAAAGCTGTTGGCCCTAAAAATCAACCTGATTATATTAATGCAGTTGCGATTTTATCGGTTAAATTATCTCCACTTCAATTATTAAAAAAACTACAAACTATTGAAATTGAGCATGGTCGAACCAGAATAGGTAAACGTTGGCAAGCTCGTATTTTAGATTTGGATATATTAATGTATGATAACAAACAATTACAATCTTACAATTTAATTTTACCGCACCCAGAATTATATAATCGTATGTTTGTGTTACAACCACTTTATGAATGTGTCCCAGATTTAATCTTACCAAATGGACAACAATTGCAAGATTTGATACAAAATAGTAAAAATAATATAAAAAAGATGTAATGTATAGCATTTTCCAATTTAGTGAAGTACAATAACCCCTCCTAAATTAGAAGGGGAACAAGGGTGATATTCATTAAATCGGGAAATGTTATATAATATCCTAAAGGAAAATGATATGAGTAAATTACAAGCTTTATTATTTGATGTTGATGGTACTTTGGCTGAAACAGAAAGAGATGCTCACCGAGTTGCATTTAATGAAATTTTTGCTGAATTCAAACTAGATTGGAATTGGTCAGTAGAATTATATGGAAAACTGTTATCAGTTACTGGCGGTAAAGAAAGAATGCAGTTTTATTTGGATAAATATCGTCCTGATTACCAACAACCAGATGATTTACGAGATTTTATTATTGAATTACATAAAAATAAAACTAAACGTTATAACAATATGTTATGTAAAAATCCACTTACTTTACGGCCAGGAGTGCGTCGTCTATTAGATGAATCTCGTAGTGCTGGAATAAGATTAGGAATTGCAACTACAACTACTCCAGAAAATGTCATAAGTTTATTGGAACATAGTTTAGCACCTGATGCTGCATCTTGGTTTGAAGTAATCGCTGCTGGCAGTGTAGTTCCAGTCAAAAAACCAGCTCCAGATATTTATAACTATGCCTTACAACAGATGAATTTACGACCTGAAGAATGTATCGCAATTGAAGATTCGCAAAATGGTATTCGATCAGCTAAAGCAGCTAATATACCTACTTTGATTACAGTGAGTAATTATACTCGGAATGAGGATTTTACTGGGGCAATAGCGGTGCTTGATAATTTAGGCGAGCCAGATCAACCTTTTACAGTATTAGCCGGTGATACTGGAAATTTTACTTATGCCAATATAGATATGCTGAAATCACGAACTTAATGTAGGACGTAATGAGTACACGAATTATATCTTGATGCAATTCATTCAACATCTTACATTTATATACTAGACATATTTCCTAAATAACGAAAACCATATAATCATGTATGGTTGAGTGAAACCTACCAGAAGCATCTTCCCCACGCTTTCTCAAGTTAAGAGGAGAACTAGGGGTAAGGTTGGCTACCAGATATATATATGGTTAATTACATATTTCATGTAGGATGTAATGAGTTTACGAATTACATATTTCGAGTCATATTAGATATACGATTTATGCAATTCATTCTGCATCCTTATATATCTTAGGAAAAATATCTAATTAAACATATACATTAGTAAAAAATTATAATTGACACGTTTCAATAGAAAATTATGGCAATGCAATTACTATGATAATCCGTGACGAAGAATTTCATAATCAAATATCAGAATATATTACGAATAATCCATTAAAATGAGATATTGATAAATATTATAATTCATAACTCAAAAATAAGACGTTTCGCTTTATACACCATACGGTTTTTTATACTCACTAAATTGAGGAACATAATATTGACTTATCCTAAATATGGCTGCCTTTGAATATATAGCATTAAATAAATCTGGTAATACTAAAAAAGGAGTGTTGGAAGGTGATACAGCCCGACAAATTCGCCAACAATTACGAGAGGCAGATTTAATACCTTTAAGCATAAACACAGTAATAGCTACTAAACGTAAACAACGTTCAATTGCTATTAGTGCTACCGACTTAGCATTATTAACTCGGCAATTAGCTACTTTAGTCCGTTCTGGTTTGGCTTTAGAAGAAGCATTGCGGGCAATTTCAGAACAAACTGATAAAGCTAAATTAAAGAGTATGTTGTTAGCAGTACGGTCACGAGTATTAGAAGGTCATAGTTTAGCAGATGGTTTACAAGATTTTCCTAAAATTTTTCCAACCGTTTATCGTTCTACAGTTGCTGCTGGTGAACAATCTGGACATTTAGACTTAGTTTTAGAACGTTTGGCTGAATACACAGAAAATCGACAATATATTCGGCAAAAGACTTTATTGGCTTTATTTTACCCAGCTTTGTTAAGTAGCGTAGCAATATTAGTTGTAATAGGACTGTTAGCTTATGTAGTGCCACAAGTTGTACAAGTTTTTGCCAATATTAATCAACAATTACCTTGGTTAACTCGTGCTTTAATTACGGTTAGTGATTTTTTACGAGATTGGGGAATATGGTTATTATTATTATTAATAGCCTTTGGAATGTGGTTGCGTTACCTATTACGTTTTGAACGAGTATTAATGGTTTTCCATAAATTACTACTTAAAATACCTTTGATTTCACGTTTGGAATTAGGTACTCAAGTAACACGTTTCACTCGTACTTTAAGCATCTTGACTGAAAGTGGAGTACCAATGTTAGAAGCATTGCAAATTACCAGTAAAGTTTTATCTAACCGTTTATTATGTAAGGCTGTAGAAGATGCAACTGATAAAGTTAGAGAGGGAAGTAGCTTGCATAATGCGTTAGAACAAAGTCATTTATTTCCTCCAATGATGATATATTTAATTGCTAGTGGAGAAACTAGTGGTAAGCTTGATAATATGTTAGAACGTGCAGCTATAATGCAAGAAAGAGAACTGGAAAGCTTAATAGGAGTAATATTAGGCTTATTTGAACCGATATTAATTTTATTGATGGGTGGTATGGTATTAACTATTGTATTGGCTATCCTTATGCCTATTTTTGAATTAAATCAACTTATTAAATAATCTAGGTTATAGAGTTTTCCGTTTGTATAACCACCTCTTTAGTCCCCTCATTATTTAAGGAGGGGATTAGGGGAGGTTGTATTTGACTGAATCGGGAAATGCTATATCCTAACTATTAATCTTAAAGACTATATTAAAACCCGAATCCTAACATAGTAATATCATCTTGTCTCTCTCTATCACCTTTATGTCCATTAAAAGCTTCGATTAATTCTATAGATTGCTCATTAAAATCAGATTTGTGGTTTTTTAGTAATAATTCCTTAAATCTTTTCGTACCTAAACGATTATTTTTTTGACTTCCCAATTGATCATAAAACCCATCACTAGATAGGTAGCAACACATTCCATTTGTAATCTTAACTGTATGGTTCGTAAAATTAAAATTTATATCTGATCTTTTATAACCCAAACTTTTCTTATCTCCTTTGATTACAATTAGTTCATCTTGTTGCACATAATACAGTGGTAATTTAGCTCCAGCAAAAATTACAGTTTGGTTCTGTATTAAACAAATAGCAGCATCAAGACCATCATCAGATTCTGCATGTTCAGTGTCTTGTCGTAATGAAGTTTTTACCAAAAAATTAAGTTGTTTCAGGATATCTGCTGGAGATTTATAAGTTCTTTCTCGAATAATCCTTTTCAGATTAGTTGATACAATCATAGTCATAAAAGCACCTGGTACACCATGTCCTGTACAATCAGTGACAGCTACAATTACACCATCAGTAACTGGTTCTACATATAACATATCACCACCTACTACATCCTTAGGTAACCAGATAATAAAACTATTGGGTAAATAGGTTTTTACTTGTTCAACGTTTGGCAATAATGAACTTTGAATTACTTTAGCATATTGAATACTTGCCATTGTTAGTTTATTTTTTTCTTCAACAGCTTCTAATCTTATTGTTTCTACTTGTAATTCTTTAATTTTAACCACTGCTTGAGTATAAGCTAATTTTCTTTGTTGAATTATGAAAATTCTAATAATACTACCTAGCACAAAAATCGTATAAATAGTATATGCCCACCAAGTTTTCCACCATGGCGGTAATATAGTTAATTGAATTGAAGTTCCAACTTCATTCCATAACCCATCGTTATTGGAGGCTTTAACTCGAAAGATATATTTACCAGCATCTAAGTTAGTATAGGTAGCAAATCTACGTTTATAACCAACATAAGTCCAATCTTTATCAAAACCTTCCATTAAATAAGCATATTGATTTTTAGCAGAAGCACGATAGTTTAAAGCGGTAAATTCAAAGCTAAATGCTGATTGTTCATAGGATAAAGTAATGTGTTTAGTGAAGTTAATACTTTGTTGTAAAGGAGATAAACCACCAATAGAAACTGATTTATTAAATATTTTAAAATTAGTTAGAACAACTGGAGGAATATGTGGATTATCTGTTAATTGATCTGGATAAAAACTATTAAAACCGTTAGTTCCACCAAAAAATAATTCTCCAGTCTTACTTTTATAAGCTGAACGAGGTAAGAATATATCACCCTGTAATCCATCATGTTTATTATAATTTTTGAAATTTTCAGTTGTAGAATTAAATCTTGATAAACCTTTATTAGTACTAATCCATAAATAGTTTTTATTGTCTTCTAAAATACCAAAAATATTATTGCCAGCAAGTCCATTATCAGTGTGATAAGCTGTAAAAGTTTGAGTTAACTGATCAAATTTATTTAAACCATCATTAGTACCAACCCAAATTATATTTTTACTATCTTCAAAAATGGTATGGATTACATTATTACTTAAACTGTTAGAAATATTATCATCAGGCTTATAATAAATAAATTTTTCCGTATTTGGATTAAATTTACTGACTCCACTATCATCTGTACCAATCCAAATAGAACCATCAGTAGCAATTTTAATAGCAGTAACCCAAGCTGTTTCAAAATAATTCTTTCCTTCTTGTTCCTGATTGTAATGGATAAAAGTTTCAGTAGATGGATCAAATCGATCTATCCCACCTCCAATTAAAGCTATCCATAAGATACCATTTTTATCAATATCAATACCCCAAACCTTATTATTATTCAAACTATTAGAATTATTTGGAATATTTTCATAATGAGTAAAAATTTCAGTTTCAGGATTAAATTTATTAATACCTCTACTTTCAGTACCAAGCCATAAAATACCATTTTTATCTGGTTTAATAACTGTAACTGCATTATCATTAATGTTACTATTTTCTTGTTGGTAATTACTAAAAATCTGATTTTCTAATTTATCTAATCCTCCTCCTTTAGTAGCTATCCAAACTACATTATTTTTATCCTTATAAATTGAACTAACTGAGTTATAACTTAAACTATTTGATAGACTATGTTTATAGTGAGTAAATTTTTCATTATCAGAATCATATTTATTGATACCATTATCAGTAGTAATCCATATAATACCAATGTTATCTTGTTTAACTCCAAATACATTGTTATTACTCAAACTATTTTCATCATTAACTTCATTTCTATAGTTAATAAAGTTATCGTGTTCAAATAAATTTATACCATTACTAATAGTACTAATCCAAAGTCTTCCCTTATTATCCTCATGTATTGAAGTGATTAAATTATTAGCATTTCCATCATGATGAATAAATTTATTACTTTCAATATCATAACTATCTAATCCAGATTCAGTTCCTAACCATAATATGCCTTGTTTATCAAAATAAATAGACCAAATATAATCATTAATCAAACTGTTAGAATTATTATCTTTATGTTGATAATGAGTAAAAATGCCTGTTTTTGGATCAAATCTATTTAAACCACCACCATTAGTTCCAATCCATAAAATTCCT
This sequence comes from Candidatus Marithrix sp., assembly GCA_045046925.1. Lineage (GTDB taxonomy): Bacteria > Pseudomonadota > Gammaproteobacteria > Beggiatoales > Beggiatoaceae > DRQV01. Next base: position 22,455 of record JASFYV010000084.1, read on the forward strand.
GTATCATCTTGACAGATGGCATATATAGAATTACTAGTCAAACTATTAGAATTATTTTTATCATGATAAAAATTTACAAACTTTTCAGTAATTGGATTAAATCTACTTAACCCATCAGTTTCACTACCTATCCATAAAATTCCAGTATTATCTTCAAAAATAGTTTGAATAGAGTTACCAATCAAGCTATTAGGATTATTATCTGCATGCTTATAAACAGTAAATTTTTCAGTTTTTAAATCAAATTTATTTAAACCACCACCAAATGTTCCAATCCATAAAATGTTATTACTAGCTTTAATTATAGGCCATATGTAATTATTACTCAGACTATTTTGATTGTTTTTCTTATATTTATAAACAGTAAATTTACTACCATCATATTTAGCTAAACCATTTTTAGTAGCAAACCACATAAATCCTTGTTCATCCTGAATAACATTACTAGTAAAATTACTTGGCAATCCATCTTCTACATTTAAATGTTCAAATCTAATATCATTATTTTCTTGAGCAAATAGCGGTGATATTAATACAACAAAAGTTACTATTAATATTTTAAATAAAGTTTTCATTATTTATTAGACATATTTCCTAAAAAGAGCGAATTCTTAAATTGATAAGAGCAACAAATAATCGCTATGTTAAACCATAATTTTTATATTTCCCTCTTGCTAGGTAAAGTTCAGATTTTTTTAAACCTCTCTTTTTAAATAAATTACGTTCTTTTTCTTCTTGTAAGATAAATATCTACTACATAAATATTAGAAATTTTCTTCTGATAGTCCAATTAATCGCTTAAATTTTTTTAGCAAGGATGCTTGAATTTATTTATATTTTTTCATGGAATGTTACGTTTTTCTTATTAGTATTTTCTTATAATTATACCACTTTATTATATCTATTATGTTAAGCAAGGTATTTATCTGTTAAATTGGGCTAATCAGATATAACAATAAACAGTTAAAATCTAAGAAATAACCGCTCTGATAAATGCCAGCTATTTATTCAAATTGCATCAATTATATAAATTCTTTTAATTCTATCAATTTTAATATCATTGCTGTAATCTCATTAGATTTTTCTAGCTGCAGACCAAATTAACGAGAAGAAATTCAGCCTACTATTGACATTATTTAAGATTCCAGTTCTGTTAAGAATTGTCATTAAGAACGAGAGATAAATTCTCCATTTGGCCATAAAGGAGCTGATATAGCTTCACCTAAATTAGCATCAATGAATTTTTCTCTTACTTCTAATAAACGTCCAACCAAAGCTGGTTCAGCTGCTGCATAAGCTTCTTCATCTTCTTCTCTTTTTACCACTATACCTAAAAGTTCAGTAATTGCATTGCCAACCGAATTTTGAGAAATAGTAACGATTAAACGACCTTTATCATCTCTATATAATAATTGTTTATATGCTGGCCGCCAACGAATTTCATTAGCAAATTTAGGGTCTTTAATTACTTGTTCCCTTAAATCACGAGCTACTCGTCTAAACCTTCCACTACCTAATAAAACTTCTCCTATTTGCTGCGGAAAATTAGCCTGTGGTGGTATTTGTGGTTCGCCAGAAGAAACTAATGAGAAAAAAGTACTGTAAAAATCAAGAAAACCTAATAAAACTTGTTCATATTCATGCCAAAAATACTGATCTTTAAGTTTTTCGATTCCACCTTTAACTTCCCAGCTTGGCAAACCTTGTGGGTAACCAGTTAATTTCAAGCTAGATTCTACTGTAGAAATTGGTTGTAAAATCTGTAAATCTAAAATTTCTAAAAATTCGTTATAAACTCCACTTAAATGCTGTAAAAATAAGCTATGATGCCCACTGTCAGTTAGGTTTGGATCATTTGGATTAGCATATTTGGCAGATTCTATATCTTGAATTGGAAATACTATAAAATGATTATGAATCATACGAATACTCGGCACACCAGGCTTATTCAAAGGCCAAGTAGCATCCAAACAAGCTTCTCCACTAAGAACTAAATGTTGAGCTGGGTCTGGATATTTTTCTAGCATATATTCGATCAGAATACGGGTCATCTGATTCCAAATTTTTTTTGGTTTACGCTGAACTTGATCCCGTCGAACTGGTCGTCCTAATGGATCTAAAATCCGTTTGGAAGTATCTAATATAATAGAAGTATCAAATTCAATACTATGTCCGATCAACTTACGGTACATAAGTAAATCTTCAGGTGTACGAAATATTCCATTTTCTTCAGCTAAATTTTTTAGGTTGGCTGGACTGTTGAAAAATTCTACTGGAGCCATTCCGGGTGGAATAGTTAAAGACATTTTAGGACGTGGAGTAATAATTTCTCTTGCAGCAGGCCTCATGATCATTTCCTTATTGATAATTACAGGTATTATCCATCAAAGAGATATAATCGTCAACTTGAGTATTATTCTGATTTAATACTAGCAATACTCCGAAATGATAATTCAATATCCCAAGCTTCTAAATGAGTACGACGATTTAGATATAAAGCAAATCCAGCCGCAACATATAATGGTTCTATAATGCTTAAAGCTATTAGGTTAAAAAACATACTAAAAAATTTTATCCACCAGATATTGACTAGATTTATAAGTTCAAAATTAGCGTTTAATGGAATTATTAAATAAATTAAACCAAACATGGATAAGTATAAAACTAAATAAAATAGCAAACATATTACTAATAGGTGAATTGTTGAATTAAATACTTTTTTTTGGAGTAAATTAATCCGTTGAATCGCAACTTTACCAGTCAAATTTTCTAATTGCCAAACTGGTAAATTAAAAGTCCGGGCTAAATCAAAACGTCCCAATGTAAGTGCTATAAATAAGTTAGTTTTAAATAATTTTGGTAATATTTTCCATACTTGTCTTACTGTTACCTGTTCATCGAATAAAGCATGACTCAGGAAATATAAAATGATACGATCAAACCAAGGTTTTAACCACCAAATTATTAGAGCTGGTAACCACCAACTATAATAAAAACTCCAATAAATAATCAAACAAATTGGCAATACAAAAATAAACCATATTTTATATAATGGTCGCCACCAAGATTGCACCATACGAAATCCTAAGTCAATAGCTTCCCAAGGATTGCGTGGACGAACGATAGCTTGAATTCGATCAAGTTGCATAGTTACGTCCAACCAATACTAAATAACCAATCACTGTCGTCCATAATGTACCGCCTACAATATATTTAATTAATGGTTCAATTGCACTATTGGAAGACCAGAATGCTTCAATAAAAGCAGCTAAAATTAGCATTACAATTACTCCAACCATAATTTTAATACTAGATTTAGCTGCATTATGTAAGGCTTGCAAACGATAATAACGACCAGGAGCAAGTAAAGCCCAACCTAATTTTAACCCAGCCATTCCTGATAATATGATTGCTATTAGTTCAAATGAACTATGCCCAACTACAAAGGAATAAAATGGTATGATATAGCCAATTTGGGTTAAATGACCAGCTACTGCTCCAATATATAATCCATTAAATACTAAAAAAAATATACTACCAAAACCAAATAATATACCACTAGCAAAAGTTTGAAAACCAATGCCAATATTATTATAAATATAAAATCCAAACATCAAAAAATCACTATCAGATTCACGATTATGGCCAAAATGTTCAGCAGTTGGAGCATACATTCTTTCTATTTGAGCAACTTGTTCAACATCGATAAGATAGTAAATAAAATCAGGAGCTATTTGAATGCCAATAAACATAATTAACAATGGAACAATGAATAAAAAACTGGCTAAACCAACTAAATAAGATTCAGCTCGTACTCTAATGGGAAAATTAACACTAATCAAATTGACAATTCTATTAATTAAATATGGTTTAGCTTGGTAAAGTTGTTGATGACCACGTAATGCTAAAATATTAAGTCGATTTATTAAATGTGGTGTATAATGACGATCTTTGGCCAATGCTAAATGTTGACAAATTTGTCGATATAATTGCGGAAATTGAGCTTTTGGCTTATCATTATCTAACCATTGTTCTAAAGTTTGCCATTGTTGTTGGTGTCGATTTTCAAAAGTACGTTGTTTCATATTGCATCTTATAAAACAATTAAATGGGTATTGGAAATTAAATCATGCCAAGTACGATGTTGACGATTGAAAAAAGCCCAGATAAACCCAATTCCAAATATTAACCATGATAGAATAGAAATTGAAAAGCGTAATAAGCAATGTCGTAAAGAAATTGGTTCATCATCACTGGTAACCAATCGAACTCGCCATGCTTTCATTCCTAAAGTTTGTCCACCGTTTACCCAAGACCATGCAAAATAGAAAAAACCTACGGCTAATAAATATACTTGAAACATAACATTGACTTGACCATCAGTAATCGGGTACGCTATTGCAGTTGCGAGAAATAATACCGAAAACAGCAGTAAACCATCATAAAAAATTACCGCAAAATAACGTAATATACCTACAGAACTTGAATTTTTTTCCATAACACCTAAACTTGATTAAATTGTAATCTAAACTTTCCGAGATGGTAATTGCCAACTAGTATTATACTAAAGGGATAATTGCCTGATTTTGAATATACTATTTGGATAATTACCCAGATAAACTTTGGACTCCAGCACTATTAATTTATACAATGACACAGCCTTGGTCAGATAATGGTATAGCTATTGAAGAAGCTACACCTAAATTAAAACCACCACCACTCTATAAAGTGATAATCTTAAATGATGATTATACACCAATGGACTTTGTGGTGCATATTTTAGAAACTTTTTTTGGTATGTCAACTGAAAAGGCAAACCAAGTAATGTTACAGGTACATATTCAAGGCAAGGATATTTGTGGTGTTTATACTCATGAAGTTGCTGAAACTAAAGTTATGCAAGTTAATGAATATTCACGTGAAAATGAATATCCTCTTCTTTGTACGATGGAAGAAGCATAGGGGGTTTTAAATAATGTTAAGCAAAGAATTAGAACATACTTTACATTTAGGTTTTGAAAATGCACGTCAACAACGACATGAATTTATGACTGTTGAACATCTGTTATTAGCGTTATTAGACAATGCTGATGCAGTTGAAGTGTTATTAGCTTGTACTATTGACTTAGATATGTTAAGGAATGATTTAGCTAAGTTTTTAGATGAAACAATTCCTAAATTTACCAAATCAGGAGAACAAGAAACTAAACCAACATTAGCTTTTCAACGAGTATTACAACGTGCAGTTTTTCAATTACAATCTTCTGGTAAACAAGTAGCTACAGGAGCTAATGCATTAGTTGCTATTTTTGGAGAACGAGAATCACAATCTGTTTATTTACTTGACAAACAAGATATTTCTAAATTAGATGTAGTAAATTATATCTCTCATGGTATTTCTAAAATTGATGATGACTTAACCCAAATTTCAGACGATGAAGATAAAACAGACGAAAAAACTAAATCCAGAAAAAATCCACTAGAAGCTTATACTGTCAATCTAAATGAACAAGCTAACAAAATAGACCCTCTTATTGGTAGAGAAAAAGAAATAGAACGAACTTTACAAATTTTATGTCGACGACGTAAGAATAATCCTTTACTGGTCGGAGAAGCTGGAGTTGGGAAAACTGCTATTGCCGAAGGTTTAGCTAAATTAATAGTGGCCAAAGAAATTCCAACAATTTTAGCTGATAGTGTAATTTATTCGTTAGATTTAGGAGCTTTATTAGCTGGTACTAAATATCGTGGTGATTTTGAAAAACGACTTAAAGCAGTACTAGCTGAATTACAAAAACAAAAACAAGCTATTTTATTCATTGATGAAATCCATACCATCATTGGAGCTGGTTCAGCTTCTGGTAGTACCATGGATGCCTCTAATTTATTAAAACCAATGTTAGCTTCAGGAGAAATAAAATGTATTGGTTCAACTACTTACCAAGAATATAGAGGTATTTTTGAAAAGGATCGAGCCTTATCACGTCGATTTCAAAAGATTGATATTAATGAGCCTTCAGTTGAGGAAGCAGTGCAAATTTTGCATGGTCTAAAATCTCGCTTTGAAGAACATCATGATTTAGAATATACTCCTCAAGCTTTACGGGCTGCTGCTGAATTATCTGCTCGGCATATAAATGATCGATTCTTACCAGATAAAGCGATTGATGTAATTGATGAGGCAGGAGCTAATCAACGTTTACAAACTGAACCCAAACAGAAGCTTGGGGTTGAAGATATTGAAAATATTGTTGCTAAAATTGCTCGAATTCCTCCTAAAACAGTTTCAACCTCTGATAAAGATTCATTACAAAATTTAGATCGAGATTTGAAAATGGTGGTATATGGTCAAGATGAGGCCATTGAAAATTTGACTCAAGCAATAAAAATGTCTCGTTCTGGTTTAGGTGATGAAGAAAAACCAATTGGTTCATTCCTATTTTCTGGGCCTACTGGGGTTGGTAAAACGGAGGTTACTCGTCAATTAGCTAAAATCATGGGTATTGAATTGGTTCGGTTTGATATGTCCGAATATATGGAACGTCATACTGTCTCACGTTTGATTGGAGCTCCTCCTGGTTATGTTGGTTTTGATCAAGGTGGCCTATTAACAGAAGCTATCAACAAACATCCGCATGCCGTATTACTATTGGACGAAATTGAAAAAGCTCACCCAGACGTGTTTAATTTGTTATTACAGGTGATGGATCATGGTTCATTAACAGATACTAATGGTCGCAATACCAATTTTAAACATGTGGTTTTAGTTATGACCACTAATGCCGGAGCAGCACATACTACACGGGCATCTATTGGTTTCACTAAACAAGACCATTCCAGTGATTCTAATGAAATTATAAAACGTACTTTTACTCCAGAATTTCGTAATCGGTTAGATGCAATTGTCCAATTTACTAATTTATCTACAGAATCTATTGCTCATGTAGTAGATAAATTTATTATTGAATTAGAAACTCAGTTGGAAGGTAAAAATGTTACTATTGAAGTTGATGAACCAACTCGACATTGGTTAGCTGAACATGGTTATGAATCAGAGATGGGTGCTAGACCGATGGCTCGTTTAATTCAAGATAAAATTAAGCGACCATTAGCAGAAGAATTATTGTTTGGGAAGCTAGAGCATGGTGGCCATGTGAAAGTAAATGAAGTTGATGGTGAACTTAAATTTACTTTTGAAAGCAAAGAAGTTGGCAAGGCTGAATCGGTTTAATTTATAGCTAGTTTTAAACTTATTGGAGTCTCAATCTTTAGATTTGTAAATATTTTAAAAGTTAACAATCTAAAATTTTAGACTCCAAAAACTTGAGTATGTTTGGTAAATACTTAGGGCTTACGCATTGACAAACAAATGATAATAGTACAGAACGTAATCACATATTTGCTTCTGTAGTTATATACGTTTACAATATTTACGTGTTACTAATTTGATTGATAATTATTATAGTTTACAAAGAAACTTATTCAATGAAGTTATCTCTATCTTTATTCAAAATTTTATATCTAGTATAAAACATCTTGATTCTAAAATTCACAGGATAATTACCCTATAATATATTCTAAATTGCTAATTTAATTCAAATTATTTTTTTAAAAAGTTTGTCAATGCGTAGCCTATAGGCAGGGCGACCGCATTAAAATTTGCCAAAAAGCAGAAAGTTAAGGATACTAAAGGAATTAACAAAATTCTGAGTATAAAACCATGACAGCAAATATAATAGAGCATTTTAATAAATTAGAAGACCCACGTATAGAACGGAAAAAATTACATGATTTGATGGACATCAATGGTTCGGACAGTTTTTTAAAGTATAACATCAATAGACGTAAGAGGTTATCTTTAAGGATTTTAATTAAATACAACTTAGCTAAAAACCTGAGTTTGATTTAATTGAGTCTAGTAAA
>JASFYV010000085.1:0-15691 GCA_045046925.1 Candidatus Marithrix sp.
ACTATTCGTAAAGTTAAAATTTTTCGGATTCTAAAAGAACGTTATCGTAATCGACGTAAACGCTTTACGTTTTAATCTTATCGCTGCTATTTATAATCAGGAACTTCTATTTGCTTCATAACTACTTTTGCAAGAGGTCTAATCTATAAAACGTCCAGTAAAAGGTTAAATCCTAATGTTTACTATTGAAATTTTATCTTGTGTAAATGGAGTTTATATGCTTGAAGAACGTGGAGTTGTGACTTCTATTGATAGGCAGTTTATTACTGTAAAAACCCAACGTAACAATAGCTGTGGCGATTGTGCTGCTAATAAGAGTTGTGGTACTGGTAGTTTAGCAAATGTATTAGGCAGAAAATATACTGAAATAAAAGTAATATCTTCAGTTAATGTTAAACTTGGTGATACAGTGATTATAGGTTTAAACGAACAATACCTAGTCAAAAGTGCTATGATTTTATATTTATTACCAATTTTCACTATGTTTATAATGGCTGGTAGTTATAAATATTTATCATTTATTATGAATTGGCAACAATCAGAGCTATTTATTGCTTTAGCTGGTATAGCTGGATTGCTGTTTGGCTTAATTATAGTAAGGGTAATAACTACAAAAATGTCTAAGCATTATCAACCAATAATCCATAAAATTATTAAAGGTTAAATGTTGGTAAAGTTACTATTCTATGTTAGAATATCACAATTAAACATTATACAGAGGTTTTAAACTTATGAATTTAGTAAAATATATTTTAGGAATCTGTTTAACTAGCATATTTTTAATAACATCAATTTCAGCACAAGAATTACCTAATTTTATAAAGTTAGTAGAACTATATGGCCCAACAGTAGTTAATATTAGTACTACTGCCAAAAAAAATAAAGATAGTTCTAATGGGGAAATTCTTAAATTACCACAAAATAATCCTTTTAAAGACGGCCCTTTTCATGATTTTTTTAAACGATTTTTTGATAATGAAGGTAATGGATTCCTTGATGAACATCCTTCAACCTCATTAGGCTCAGGTTTCATTATTTCAGATGATGGTTATATTATTACTAATAATCATGTCATTGATGATGCTGGAGAAATTATAGTACGCCTAAATGATAGAAGAGAATTAGTTGCAGAAGTAGTAGGAGCTGATAAACGTAGTGATATCGCTTTATTAAAAATCGATGCTAATGATTTACCAGTAGTAAAACTAGGAACTTCAGAAACTTTAAGAGTTGGTGAATGGGTATTAGCAATTGGTTCCCCATTTGGATTTGAACATTCAGTTACCGCAGGTATTGTTAGTGCTAAAGGTAGAAGCTTACCAAGTGATACTTATGTACCTTTTATTCAAACTGACGTAGCTATTAATCCTGGTAATTCTGGTGGACCATTATTTAATTTGGATGGCGAAGTGATAGGGGTAAACTCTCAGATTTATAGTCGGACTGGAGGTTTTATGGGGCTTTCCTTTGCTATTCCAGTAGACGTAATGAAAGAAGTGGTTGATCAGTTAAAAAATGGTGGCAAAGTTTCTCGTGGTTGGTTGGGAGTTTTAATTCAGGACGTAACTCATGAATTAGCTGAATCCTTTGCCATGGAAAAACCACAAGGAGCTTTGATCGCTAAAGTGTTATCCGAAAGTCCAGCTTCTGCAGCAGGTTTAAAAGTAGGAGATATTATTATCACTTTTAATGGCAAACCAATCGAACGTTCAGTTGATTTACCACCAATTGTTGGTAGTACTAAGGTGGATTCAACAGTTACAGCTATCGTAATTCGCAAAGGTAAACAAGAAGCAATTGATATTGAGATTGGTGAATTGCCATCTGAAGAAGATATTAAATTGGCCACAGCAGCTCAAGGTAAAGCAAATATCACTAGAATTGGCTTATTGATAACTGATTTAGATGATAAAAAACGGGAAACATTGAGTATTGTAGAAGGTGGAATATTGGTGCGTAATGTTGAAGAAGGTACTGCTCATGATGCAGGGGTTCGTAAAGGTGATATTATGATGATGATAGATAATACTGATATTGTAAACGTGATCCAGTTCAAAGAGATAATAGCTGGTTTAGGTGAAACAACAGTACCAGTATTAATTCATCGACGTGGTTCTCCACTCTTTTTAGCCCTAAAAATTCCAACCAAATGATAGATATATTAGCATTGACACTTTACACTAGAGTAGGGTGTCATCTTTGTGATGAAATGAAACAACAATTAAATATATTACAGCAACAATATGAATTTTCTTTAAATCTAGTAGATGTTGATGCTGATAGTTATTTAAAATTACGTTATGGTGAACGAATACCAGTTTTAGCCATTGGAGAACGAGAAATTTGTCATTATCATTTAAATAACGAGTTATTGATGGAATGTTTTAAATGAAACATATTCGTAATTTTTCCATTATTGCTCATATTGATCATGGTAAATCAACTCTTGCTGATCGTTTTATTCAAATCTGTGGTGGCTTAACCGAGCGAGAAATGTCACAACAAGTTTTAGATTCAATGGATATAGAACGAGAACGTGGCATAACAATTAAGGCTCAAAGTGTTACTTTAAATTATAAAGCTAAGGACGGCATAAATTACCAGTTAAATTTTATTGATACTCCAGGCCATGTAGATTTTTCTTATGAAGTCTCCCGTTCTTTAGCCGCTTGTGAAGGTGCATTATTAGTTGTTGATGCAGCTCAAGGGGTGGAGGCTCAAAGTGTGGCTAATTGCTATACTGCTATTAATCAAGGGCTTGAAGTAGTTCCAGTATTAAATAAAATTGATTTACCAGCTGCCGAACCAGAACTAGTAATAGCCCAAATAGAGGACATAATTGGGATTGAGGCTGAAAACGCTATTCGGGTTAGTGCTAAAACAGGAATTGGAGTTGAGGATTTATTAGAATCTTTAATTAAACTTATCCCTGCCCCTGAAATTAAACTTGATGCTCCTTTAACTGCTCTAATTATTGATTCTTGGTTTGATAACTATTTGGGAGTCGTCTCTTTAGTAAGAGTTATGCAAGGTAGTTTGACCAAGCGACAAAAAATTATAGTAATGTCAACTGGACGTAAAGTTCAAGTCGAACAAGTTGGAATTTTTACTCCTAAACGTCAAGAACGTGAAACACTTGAAGCTGGTGAGGTTGGGTTTGTAGTTGCCAATATTAAAGATATTTATGGGGCTCCAGTAGGTGATACCTTTACTGATGCTTATGACCCAGTTGCCGAACCTTTGCCTGGTTTTAAAGCAATCCAACCCCAAGTGTTTGCTGGTATGTTTCCAACCGATGCTAATGATTACGAAAATTTACGAGAAGCATTATCCAAATTACGTCTTAATGATGCTTCTTTGTATTATGAACCAGAAACTTCACAAGCTTTAGGATTTGGATTTAGATGCGGTTTCTTAGGGATGTTACATAAAGAAATCGTACAAGAACGCTTAGAACGTGAATACGAACTGGATTTAATCACTACTGCCCCCACAGTTATATATGAAGTTGTTGATACTGCTGGGGAAATTTTAATGATAGATAATCCAGCAGATTTACCTGTCCCTACCAAAATAGCTGAAATACGAGAGCCAATTGTAGAAGCAAACATTTTATTACCACAAGAATATTTAGGCAATGTTATTGGGCTTTGTATTGAAAAACGTGGGGTACAGAAAAAATTACATTATACTGGTTCTCAAGTTTCTTTGAGTTATGAATTACCAATGAGTGAAATGGTATTAGATTTTTTTGATCGACTAAAATCAGTATCTCGTGGTTATGCTTCTTTAGATTATATTTTTTTACGATTTCAAGCTGAAAATTTAGTGAAATTAGATGTATTAATCAATAGTGAACAAGTTGATGCTTTATCAATTATCGTACATCGAGATAAAAGTTTTACCCATGGTAGAGATATAGTAAAAAGAATGAAAGAAGTCATTCCCCGCCAAATGTTTAATATAGCAATTCAAGCTGCCATTGGGAATCAGATAGTAGCTCGTCAAACTGTGAAAGCATTTAGAAAGAATGTAACTGCTAAATGTTATGGTGGAGATATAAGCCGTAAACGGAAATTGCTTGAGAAACAAAAAGAAGGCAAAAAACGTATGAAACAAGTTGGATCAGTCACACTTCCTCAAGATGCCTTTTTAGCGGTTTTGCAAGTTGGCAAAAAAAATTAAGCAGTAGTTTATTTGAATAATTTTGAATTAAGAATTACTATAGATATCCTGGCATAAGCTCTAGTTTTTACTGACTAGTACTAAAATAATTGCTCGGCACAAGACTAATATATTATAGGTAAGTTAATAAAATGAATGTAACATGGACTTGGGATTTAGCAACAATATTAGTTTCATTGACATTTGTCAGTGGATTAATTTGGTTGTATGACAAAATGTTTTTAGAATCTAAACGAATAAAAGCTAGTCAAGGATTAGGATATGATAGCTCTATTGCATATAATGATGATAGTCGAATACCTTTTATCGTTGATTTAGCCAAATCCTTATTTCCAGTTTTTTTATTGGTCTTATTACTGCGTTCTTTTTTAGTTGAGCCATTTCGTATTCCTTCTGGTTCTATGATGCCGACTCTATTGGTTGGTGATTTTATTTTAGTAAATAAATTTAGCTATGGTATTCGATTGCCAGTAGCCAATATGAAAGTAATAGAAATAGGTAAACCAGAACGTGGAGATGTAGTGGTATTTCGTTATCCAGAAGATCCGAAAATTCCTTTTATTAAACGGATTGTTGGTTTGCCTGGTGATCAAATAGAATATGTCAATAAAATGTTATATGTTAATGGTGAACCAGTAATCCAACAAGTTGATATACCAAGATATATCGGTGTTGGTTCAGGTAGTAATATGACTGGTAGTGAGAAACGGATAGAATATTTATCAGAAAGTGTTTCACATGATATATTAATTAATCCTAAACGACCTGAATATCAAGCAAAATATAGTAAGTTAACTGTTCCTGATAAAGCCTATTTTGTATTGGGTGATAATCGTGATAATAGTAAAGATAGTCGTTTTTGGGGAACAGTGCCAGAGGAAAATTTAATTGGCAAAGCATTTTTTATCTGGATGAATTGGGATTGGAAAAATGGTGGTATTAGTTGGCCACGTATAGGAACTACTATAAAATAGTTTCTAATCTATATAAAATACTTCATATAATTCCCACAAAAGTGGGGATATATGATTTTTTCACCAATCAATTCAGATAAATATTTCCAACCAACTAGTTAATCTTTAAATATAAATCCTGCCAACTGGACTATAAGATATATTACCTTTATTATCAATCGCTTCAATATAATACTTAATATTACCAGTATTAGCAGGTAAAACAGCTTGATATTGAGTGGCTACTGTAGTTGGGTTAGTTCTGGATGGATAAGCTCCACAATCTTTCATATTAATAGTTAGTTTATTTTGTGGATCAGAATAATAATGCAGTAAGACTTGTTTTATTCCTGTTACATCATATACAAAAGTACGAAAAGTAGCTTCTTTAACTGCCTCAGTTAATCCATTTTGCCCCCAATCTTGCCCACCTGGATTTGCAGGTCGTACCCAAGGCATAAAAATAGTTGGACCAGTTTTATCTTGCTTAACTAGTTTATCAATATTACTTCCTATCATTGCAATCGCTTTATTAGCAGCATTAGTGACTTGAGCATCCCAAATATCCTGTCCAGTCCAATACCAATAACAACTAGTTTCAGCAGTGTAAAGCAACCGTTGCAGAGATTCTAGTAAATGTTGTTCTAGTTTGCTGTCCTCAAAAGAATGTATAATATTTTGGAAAGCGGTTAATACTGCCCAACTATTTAAATCTGGGGAATAATCTTTTTCTGCCCATGAAAACCATTTAGTGAATTGTGGATCACCATTATCTGCTCCAGCCCAAGAACCAGCTTCTACATGAACAATATTGTTAGGATCAACTGGGAATTTGTGCAAGTAATCTTTAATAGTTATTAACTGAAACCGAGCGTCAGTTTGACACATATTGACTAAACCACCAGTATTGCAAGTGTAATAACTATCAGCTCCGCCACCATAATTATCTCCATCAGAATGAAGCACAAAAAAAGGTGGATGTTTAGGATCAAAAGTTGGCTGGATTTTATTATAAATTTGTCCCATTACAGATTCATATTGCAAAGCACCATACCCACCACGAGCATCTTCATTGCCTAAATAACGTTCTGCTGGTACACCAATTATTTCAGAGCTATGACCAGCATGATCTGTATAACGTAACATACAAGGTTTTAATAATTGCGGAGAAATCTTACTTGGAGCCCAAATATTATTTAAATTTAACCAGTCATTAACCGCTGGATTTTCCTGGTCTGCTTGATTAGGAGGTAACATGCCTTCAGAACTACCAGCATAAGGATAATCTTTACAAGCTCGAAAATGATGGATAGAATCATATATGATCGCATTAATTCCCACTTGTTTTAAAGCTGGAATCATATGCGGTTGAAAAGCTGTTTCAGGTGGAAACATTACATCACTAGCTTCAGTAGCAAAAGCTTCTTGAATAATTTGACGATGCAATTTTACTTGACCAATAATATCTCGATTAGGAATTAATGGCATTAGTGGATGACAAAATCCAAAAGCTGAAAAATCTATACGTGGATTACCAAAAGCTGTTTTAGTCTGAGCTAAATCTCGTAATCTTTGATTCCAATTGTTAAAAGTACCGTTACTCCGACCAGTTTCTGCACAACGGTTTAATTGTTCAATTAATGAGCCAGACCAACTAGTTGATAATCCAGCATGATTAAGACCACCGTCAATATATTGTTGGACTGCTGTTGGAATAAAATCTGTGTAAGGACCACCTCGTTGACCAAAAATTTCATCTTTTTCCCCATCCCAATAATCGGTATCAGTAGCATTATAATATGGTTGGTGCATATGTTTATGAATACCAAAATATACTACTGGCTGATTATTCTCTCCCAAAGTTATACTTAGTGGTATTGGTTTTTCTACTACTTTAGAATCTATAATTTGGATATCTTTAAATACAGTAATCCAGTCATCTTCATTAGCATTAGATAGATTGGCAACTTTACAACCTTCAATTTGTAAATTAGCCATGCCAGTATGATAAGCAGTTGCTGGAATTTGAAACTCGTAGCAGTAATTACCTTTATATTTAACCAGTTGTTCTTTTACAATCCATTCCCAACCATCTGAATGACGAATAATAATTTGAGCAAAAGGCATTTCACCGTCAGCTCCAACAACTATAGTAAAGCCTTGCCCAACCTCTATTTTTTCTGGTAATTCTATTGTTTTTATGCTAGTGAATATCATGATTTTCTCAGGTAATTTGGAGTTTAGACCGACTTGTATAGCGTTTCCCGATTTAGTGAAGTATAACCACCCTTCGCTCCCATCCTAAATTAGGAGGAGATGGGGGAGGTATACAAACGGGGAAGACTATATAATAATAGCATAATGGACAAAATCTTTACAAATCCATAGATATATAATAGAATAGCATTTTTAATGCTCCCTTCGTCTAGTGGCCTAGGACATTGCCCTCTCAAGGCGAAAACAGGGGTTCGAGTCCCCTAGGGAGCGTATCAGCCAATCTAATAATCCTTCCGACTATGAATTATTGTAGTAATTGTGGTTCCGCTCAACTTGTATCCAAAACACCAGAAGGTGATCATAAAATTCGTATTGTATGCGAAAATTGTCGTACTGTTCATTATCAAAACCCCAAAATTGTTGCTGGTTGTTTGCCAGTTTGGGAAGATAAAGTACTACTATGTAAGCGGGCAATTCAACCTCGTCATGGCTTGTGGACTTTGCCAGCAGGTTTTATGGAAAATAATGAAACAGTGGAACAGGCTGCGGCTAGGGAAACCTGGGAAGAATCTGAAGCAAATATTGAACAACTTGAATTATATACAATTATTAGTTTGCCACATATCAGCCAAGTATATATGATGTTTAGAGCTAAATTACGTAATTTAACATTTGCACCAGGGATAGAAAGCTTAGAAGTTAAGTTATTCACTCAAGATGAAATTCCTTGGGAAAATCTAGCATTTATGACTATTCATCGTACTTTAACTCATTATTTTCAAGATCGAGTAGATGGAGACTTTCCAGTCCATTTAGGGGTGATTAATAAGAAACCTATAACAAACCGATAATTTATCTATAAAAAATTTTAACAAATAATTTCACAACACACATTGTTTAATAACTAATTTATAACTTATTTAATTCCTGTTATAGTTCAAGTTATACAACTTTTATTTTTAAGTCAAATAGGCAATATTAATGGGAAATATTTTATATAGATCATTATCTTTAACCATAATAGTGACAGCTGGATTATCAACTATGTTAGGGATAGTGGTCTTATTTGGTTGGTACACTCATAATTCCACTCTTATTCAAGTATTGCCTAGTTTTGTACCTATGCAATATAATACTGCTTTAGGATTTTTTATCAGTGGTTTAGGTGGATTATTTGTAGCGTTTAAATATAAAAAATTAGCAATATTTTGTGGTATTTTGGTAACAGCAATTGGGATATTAACTCTAATAGAATATATATTTGGAGTGAATTTACATATTGATCAGTTAATGATAGAACATTATGTTACGATTAAAAGTTCTCACCATGGTCGTATGGCTCCAAATACTGCTTTATGTTTTAGTTTAACTGGTTTAGCTATCTTATTCATAAGTGAATGTATCCAAACTAAAAAGCAAGCCTTAACTATCGGAATTTTAGGAGCATTAGTCATTGCATTAGGAGTTGTGGCATTTACTGGTTATTTAAGTAATGTGGAAAAAGCCTATGGTTGGGGTAATCTTACTCGTATGGCAGTACATACTGCATTAGGTTTTGTTACACTTGGTATAGGAATATTAGCTTATGCTTGGCATAAAGGAGCTATTGAAGAACAAAAGAATATTCCATATTGGTTGGTTTATCCAACTGGAATTAGTATGGTTACTATTTCATTAGCATTATGGCAAGCTTTGCAAGCTCAATTGGGGGGAGGAGCATTACCACTTGTAGTACTTGGAGCTGGATTGCTAACTTCAACGTTGTTTATATTGATTGTTAAACTAGCTCAAATGTTATGGGATCATACTAAAACTATTGAAAATGTTAATCAAAATTTAGAAAAAGAGATAGCTGAACGAAAACAGACTGCAATTGAATTACAAAAAGCTAAGGAATTAGCTGAAGTTGCTAATAAAGCCAAAAGTACTTTCCTAGCTAATATGAGCCATGAGTTACGTACTCCTTTAAATGGAGTTTTAGGCTATACCCAAATTTTACAACGAGATAGAAATTTAAATCAACAACAGTTAGATGGAATCAATGTTATTCATAAAAGTGGTGAATATTTACTAACTTTAATCAATGATGTGTTAGATTTGTCAAAAATTGAGGCAGATCGAATTGAACTTTGTCCAACTGATTTCCATTTTGAGGATTTTTTACAAAATATCGTTGATATGTTTCAAATGCGAGTTAAGCAACAAGAAATCTCTTTTATTTATGAAAAACTGTCTCATTTACCAAGTGGTGTGCAAGCCGATGAAAAAAGGCTACGGCAAATAATTATAAATTTGTTAGGTAATGCGGTTAAATTTACTAAAGATGGTGGAGTGAGTTTTAAAGTTGGTTATCATAATCATAAGATCCGATTTCAAGTAGAGGATACTGGAATAGGTATAGCTCCTGAAGAACTAGAAAATATTTTCCAACCTTTTCGACAAGCTGGTAATCAGATGACACGAGCCGAAGGAACTGGTTTGGGTCTATCTATTACCAAAAAATTGGTTGAAATGATGGACGGAGAATTAAATGTTGAAAGTACTGAAGGTAAAGGTAGTATATTTTGGATAGCATTAGATTTACCAGAAATACCTAATTTTATTAGTCCAGACTCTATAGAAAAACCAGTAATAGTTGGCTTTGAAGGAGAAAGTCAAACAATTCTAGTTGTTGATGATAAAGATGCTAATCGAGCAGTATTAACAAACTTATTGACTCCTTTAGGTTTTACAATCATTGAAGCAGTTAATGGACAAGATTGTATTATTAAAAATGAACAATATAAGCCTAATTTAATTTTGACTGATTTAGTAATGCCAGTTATGGATGGTTTTGAAGCTTGTCGTAGAATTAGGAAAAATCCTGAATTTGAAAATATTATTATGATTGTTATTTCTGCTAGCGTATTTGAATGCCATAAACAGCAAAGTTTAGAAGTTGGTTGTAATGATTTTTTAACCAAGCCGATTCAGGTTGAAGAGCTATTGCAGGTTTTGAAACAGTATTTACAATTAACTTGGGTTTATGAAAAAAATACTATTAATACTGAAATTGAAGTAACTACTGAAACAGTTGAAATGGTAGGACCATCATCAAAACAAGCAAAAATTTTATTTGATTTAGCAATGATGGGTGATCTTGATAGCATTGTGGAAAAATTAGTACAATTTGAACAAGACAATAGTAAACTAACCATATTTGCCAATCAAATTCGTGAATTAGCCAAAGATTTTCAAGAAGAACAGATTTGTGATTTAATTGAACAATATACTTGAAATTTACATAAAGTGTGATTAAGTTTATTATTAAAGTTAACCTGTAACATAAATATGAGTGACACCCTATTAATTGTTGATGATATTCCTGCTAATATTAGTGTTTTAACCAATTTTTTAAAAAGTGTTGGTTTTAAAATATTAATTGCTCAAAATGGCAAACGAGCTATCCAAAAAGCTGAATATGCAGCTCCGGATTTAATTTTATTAGATGTAATGATGCCAGAAATGGATGGTTTTGAAGCCTGTCGTATTTTAAAATCTCAAGACAGAACTAAAGATATTCCAATTATTTTTATGACTGCGTTGGCAGATACTGTTGATAAAATCAAAGGCTTTGAATTAGGTGCTGCTGATTATATTACCAAACCAATTCAGCATGAAGAAGTATTAGCACGGGTCAATACTCATCTAAATATATATAAATTACAACAACATTTACAAATATGTAATTTACAATTAGATGCTTTTTCTAGAACAGTAGCACATGATTTAAAAAATCCTTTAAATACAATAATTGGTTATGCTGATGAATTAGTAGAAATATGCTCTGAAGAAGATTTACTAAATGCTGATTTACGTTCACAACTTGATTTAGTCGCTAAATCTGGTCACAAAATGGAAGACATTATTAATTCATTGCTATTATTCGCTCGAACTACTAAGGATGAAACGATAGAAAAACAACCATTAAATATGGCTAAAATTATTCAACAAGTGCAGGAACGGCTGGTTTATGCAATAAAAAGTTCTAAAGCTGAAATTATTGTTGTAAATGAATTTCCTACCGTTAATAGTTATGCTCCTTGGGTAGAAGAAATTTGGGCAAACTATATTAGCAATGGTATAAAATATGCTGGTTATCCACCGAAATTAGAATTAGGAGCTGATATACTAGAAGATGACAATATGATATGCTTTTGGGTACAAGATAATGGACAAGGTTTATCAGAAGAAGATCAAGCCAAATTATTCACACCTTTTACCCGCTTACATCAAGAACGTGCCGAAGGACATGGATTAGGCTTGTCAATTGTTCGACAAATAGTAGAAAGATTGGACGGTAAGGTCGGGGTAAATAGTGAAATTGGTCAAGGTAGTAAATTTTATTTTGTATTACCAAAATCATAGATAAACGTTGTTCTAAAAAAATAAATTTAATGGATAATCTTCAGATAAATCTAACCATTCATGTATTTATCATATATATTATAATCAGATTCTTTAATAATATTAAACTAGATAATTTATTTTAAGTGAATTGCTGTTATAAATATATTCACTATTATATCTTACTCACTAATATTTTAGTAAAAAAAAATTTATCCTAATTCTATCTAATATCAATCAATTTTAATTATTTTAAGCATGAAACAAGTTAATCCTTTCAGTAATAGTAGAGTTGATACACCTTTTCAACACCATACAGATTTAAAAGAAATTTATCAAACTGAATTTGTTCGGTTAAATTCTATTATAGATGATATTAAATCGGACACAGAAAATCATCAAACTAAAGGTGCAGTAGTCACTGGTGAACCAGGTATTGGTAAAACCCACATGATGATGCGATTGGCAACAGAGCGATTGGCTAGTAATCGTTTGTTATTCATTCGCCAACCTAACAATATAGATTCAGTTTTATATCATACTTACAGCCGAATGCTGGAATCTCTAGTAGAAAAAGTACCAAATAGTCCTTATTCTCAGCTTGAGCATTTATTAGCAACCAGTTTTTCAAAAATTATTATTGATACTTTCCGAGAGTTTAGAGGTAATAATAAAAAATCAATTGGTATTTTAGATTATTTTCGCCGATTAACTGATAAAGACCGTTATATTTTAGAAGTTTTATCTAAAGACCCTCTTAATATTTATAAAGAATTAGGGCGTGAAGGGGCTCGTAATAAACGTGAATATTGGCAACGAATTGAAATGCTAATTGACGGCTGGTGGAAAAGATATTATGGCGATATCGGTTATGCAACTACCATTTTAAAAGGTATTGTTAAATTCTGTAGTTATTCCGATCCGAATAAAAAAAGATTAGTTGGTAAATGGCTATCTGCTAGTGAACTTGATACTGCCGAATCTAATAGTATTGGGCTTAAAAATTGGAAAGATGAAAGTAGTAAGGAAGCGTTTTCCCTGGATGCAATGATGGTTTTTGGCAAGCTATCAATTATGGATGAGCCTTTGATTGTAATCTTTGATCAATTGGAAGGTTTGGGACTAGAATATAATAAGCAACTGTTACATAAATTTGGAGATGCGATTAAAGAATTATTCACTCATGTACCTAATAGCTTGATTATTCTTAACTTATTTCCTGATAGATGGGAGTATTTTAAAGCTTTTTTTGATGGTTCGGTAATTGATCGGGTTTCTCAATGTCAGATTGTATTAAACAAGCCTTCCGAAGAACAATTAAAAAAATTATTAATTATAAAAGCTCAAGAACAAGGGGTGGATATTAATAAATTATTTACTTCAGAAGATTTGACTGATATTTTATCCCAAGGTTCTATCCGAGGAATGTTAAATAGAGCTTCTCATTATTATAGGTTTAGAATTCAAGCAATTCCACTACCAATAACTCCAGATAAACCAGTAGCTCAAAAACTAACAAAACCATCTAATTTTGAAGAAGAAATTAAGGATTCTCTTAAACTAATTTTGGATGAAGTAAGAGCTTTGCGAGTTGGTTCTAATTCCTCAAATAATGAAACCATTGAACCAATTATAGCATCACCAATTCAAACCATGAATTTACCAGATAGTAGTTTAGTAATAGATTATTTGGAAAAGGAAAAAGAAATATTAGAGGAAGAATATGAAAAATTAGTAATCATTAGTGATAGTGATGATATTGGTAAACTGATTACAGTTGCAGAAGCATTTAATTGTTTGCAAAAAAATATTGATATTGATAATTTGAAATTAAATTCTCGTAAATTGCCAGAGCATATACGGATAAAAAATCCAAATTTATCTTTTGTTATTGGTTTTTTACAAGTAAGTGATTTAGGTTTTCCTTCTCGAATCAAAAATTTTAATGAGTTAGTTTTTAACTATGAAGAAACAGATTTTAAGTTATTCCGAGATATAAGGGAAACTGTTATTACTGGCAAAGTTGGAAAAACAGAAATAGATAGATTAAACAATGTTCATAACGGACAATTTATCTATATGGATAAGGAAGATCGACTTACTTTTGAATTGATTTATAAATTAATAGTTGATATTCAAAATCGGGATTTTTCTGTTAATTTACTATCTGCACTCAAAACTTTGGAATCTCTTATGAGTCATTATTGGTTAATTAAAATATTTAAAAAAATGTCTGATTCATCTGTGTAGTAATAAAAAAATTTGACGAATCCAAAAAAACTAACTACATTAAATGTAAGCTAATTACATTTTTCTGGTAATTTTGTATAATTTAAGATTATACAGAGTTACCTACTTTTACACTAGGAGTAGCAAATAATGATAGTCAAAACTAGAACTCCCAAAGTACATATCCCAGGTGCTGATAGTTCAATACGTAATCCTTTAAAAGAAGAAAATTCTCGATTAAAAACAGATATTTCAAGATTAAAAATTGAAAAATATCAATTAAAAGAAGAAAATTCAAATTTAAAAGCTGAAAATTTACACTTACAAAGTGAACATTCACAATTAAAAGAAGAATTAAACCTTATTAATTTTGAATTACAAGAAGCTCAAGAACATTCTGAGTTAATGGATATTGAATTTGCTAAAAATAATGCTTTATATCATTTATTAGAAGAAGAACATTTAAGAGAAGCTAATAATTAAATTATTCTAAACTAAATTAGTTATGTATAAAATTAAAATTATAGCATTTACCGATTCAGTTAAATACAACTTCCCTAATCCCATCCTTATTTAAAGAGGGGATACAAGTGGTGGTTTATGTATTTTATACAAACGGGAAATACTATATATGAATTGAATGGAAAATGGTCTAACCGAAAATAAGTTCTAAAATACAATTAAAGCTTTTAAGCAGATTTGTTAATACCAGTTTTCCAATCGATTTATATTATAGCAGTTCATAATTTAAAATATCTTACATTCCTTTATACAATTCAATAATTTGTTCCCACTGCTCATCAAATAGTACGCATATTATTCCTACAATCTATTTTCATTGATGCAATTGTCTGGCGTTTTTTAGATAATTCATTTATTCATCTTCCTTAGTAACTCCATCAACTACAGCATCATGAACAGCCTGTTCACCAGTTTTTACTGCCATAGATAATTCTGTTAACATAGGAAAATGTTTTTCTGACCAAACTGTCATTCCAACCTTTTGTTCTTCAGATAAATTTAAATGGTCTCCATGTTTTTTAATAATCATCATTAAACTTGGTAGTGGACTTGCGTGTTTAATAGCCTCCATAACTTCTTGTGTAGGAGCGCTTGTAGTTGAGCAAATGTAAAAACTAAAGCTAAGAAAGCAATAATCTTTTTCATAAATTTGATACCTAAATTATATACAAAGATAAGTTAAAAAAGTTGTCAAAAAAATTATCTCATTTACATAAAGAATAAAGCAGGATTATTAAATAAATCTATCCAAGTAATAATTTTTTCAATTAAAAAATTGTGAAGTCTATCGTTTAATTTCTACTTTGATAAATATACATTTTTTTATAGCATCTAGTTCCACCCTTACTTCGCCAATATTTTTGAGTACTAATATTAAAACCTTCTTCTTGCCAATGAAAAACTTGACTTAATTTAAGTTAATAGACCTATTGCAAAAGTCCTTAAGAGGTGAATAGAAGTTCCTTATTTTAATAGGTTGATTTTAAATATCTTTTTCACCACTTAATTTGCATGTATTATTCCCTATTATATTTTTCAGTATAAAATACCCATCATCAAAAAGATAATAATAACTGATGTAATAATTTCATTAATTATTATTTTGTAACTACCTACCATAGTAAAAAATGTTATAATAGAGAGATGAAAGAGCTACCAAACGACATAAAATCCCTAAAAGCAATAACAACTTTTAGGAG
>JASFYV010000086.1:0-14587 GCA_045046925.1 Candidatus Marithrix sp.
CTCTCCAGACCTAAATAGAAAATTATTGGGCAGTAATCACGGATTAAAAATCTGAAAAATACTTGCAATGACTTCAATAAAGCGATAGATTTGGCCTTTTAAAAAGATTATTGAATTTAAATAGTACTATACAGATACCGTGCCAGCCATGCTTACTCCAGGTGAGTTTGTGATTAAGAAAGATAGATCAGCAATATTTAGATCAGTTTTAGAAATGATTAATTCCGCACCTTTAAATATAATAAATCAAGCAATTGGCCAGCATTTAAAAACTGGAGGTTTGGTTATACCAAGGCTTCAAATGCCTCAAATTCCCGTTTTAAAATTTGCCTAAGGTGGCACAGTACCAAAAGCCGGCAACGTTGAAACGGTTAATTTTAACTGGAATGTCAATGGTCAACAAGGAACTGTTCGGACTTTAATGCAAGATAGACAGGAATTAGATAGGTTTGTGCAAACATTTCAAGATGCTGGGAGAAGGCTTTCATAATTAAAAACTTATGAAGATTTTAAACGGTTTAGAACTACCAGAAGGCACTCGTTGGCCAAATAAATTAAGCTATCGTGCTGTCAGGCAATCAGTTGCAACAACAATTTCTAGCAATCCAGTGGTTACGGCTCAAAAGCTTTCCAAAGGTCAACCGATCAATTTGGAATTTGGTGAACAGCGAGCTTGGCTTACTTATGCACAAGTTCAAATGATTATGAAATGGGCTGTAATTCCTGGTGATACCTTTGTTTTACAATGGAATACCGAGATGCACGTAGTCATTTTTGATAGCTATGAATTTTTACCAATAGTTGATTATGACGAAGTAGAAAATGATCTTTATTACGGAACAATTAATTTAATAACTGTTTAAGGCAATTCTTAATGCTTAATTGAAATCAAAGGCTTCTGTTTTGGATTAGATGTTAAGTTTTAGGTGTTAATTAAGAATTCATAATTAAGAAGATAATGGCAGCAATTCAAGTGAAATAACCGAACATCCAGCTTTAGCGGCAAATCAAACAGGCAGTGCTGGTGGTGTGATTGATAATTCAATAACTTTAGCCAATTTACAGAAAGGTGTATTGAAAGATATTACTAATGCTCAACGACTGGCTGGGGGTGTATTTCACTATAAACATTTTAGAAGGCAATCCTGACAATAAGATATACGGTGATGCCAGAATATTTTTGGGTGATCCATTGGAAGGTGATTATGTTATCAATCTAAAAAAAGGTACTTTTAGTGATGTTTGGGATGATGTATCAACAGATCGAAATTATGGTACTGGCACGTTGGATACGGCTCTCAATGCCAGCGATCAAACTATCGTAATTAACATTCGTGGTTTTGCTTATGATCAGTTTAAAAATGGGGATTTGTGTTATTAGTCAAGTAACTGAAGTTACGCAAAGTGATATAAATATGGCAATAGAAAATAGCAATGTTTAAATTTGAGCAGCTTTCAAAATCTGCAATTTATCAAAAGCTGCTTTGATAGCTTTAAGATAAAGTTTAGAACACAAAGCGATTAAGATTATTAGAAATTTTTAAACGTTCCATCTTAAATACAGCTACAATGGAAGCAATAGATATGGTTGTGAAACTATACACCTGGCAGGAGAGCTAATGCAGCATTGTATTTAAGCTATTTATGAAAGACTTTTCCACCTGGTAGATTGTTGTAATTTCGTCCCACTATGAATTCAGTTTACTACAGGTTAAATATAGGATACCGTTACTGCCTGTTCGTAAAGACTTGGCGGACAAGACAAACTGGAAAGCTCATCCCCCTTTAAGCCAACCTATTACGACTTCCTTTTCTGACCATTGTATCTAGTCTACACGAATGAAACGTCCTTCTAACTTATCTTTCTCGTTTAAAGCTACTAAACGATTACTTTTTAAAGCACTTATAAAGTCTTTACCATGAGTAAGTGTGTTCAAAGTTTTCTTTTGAACCAAATATCAAATAATACCCAACTAAATTCAAGTATGACTTTAACGAATTTACCACCGCAAATTTGGGGTTGGATTTTAATACCAGGATATCTAGTAAAATATTCTACTAATGATATTTCTGCGAAACCTTTTGTGCCTTGTTTAATTGGCTTATAATTTGAAAATTATTGAAAATTACAGTTGCTTGCTTCATGAACACTACCATACAATGTATCAGCTAAAATTGCTTTAACTCGAATTTGCGGATGATAAAACTTGAACTCTTTCAGTAGTTCAACCATTAACTCTAGCTTATTTAGATAAGCTGCTTCAGGTTTCGGTGGGAGTTAAGAATTTTTTATTCCTTGTCATCATGCTTTTTCCACTCTACAATGCCTATCACTATAGATTTTGTTAAAAACTTGATAGTCGAGTGTGTCAGTTATTTAATTCTATTATTCTGATAATTTTAGAACTTATATAGTATTTTCCGTTTGCATACCTCCCTCTATCCCCCTCCTAATTTAGGAGAAGAGCGAGGAGTGGTTATACTTTACTAACTCGATAAATGCTATACATTTTTTGAAATATATTTTCTCTTATGATGATACAATAAGAAAAATTTTGAATTTAATTAAGAAACAAAGTGGCATGTCAATTTATTATTGACCTATTAATAATGGTTATATTAATCTGTTTTTTTCCATTCTATTATAGCCCAGATTATGAAGGCTGATAACATTACCAGATTGATTATAATTCCAATAATAAAAAATAAAGATAGTTCTTTTTTAGGTTTTTCATTAATAATCTGAACTGATTTAGTTGGTACTATAACTTGTTCTGCAGAAGATGCTAATGTAGGTTTTACTCCAAATAAACATATTACCAGCATTATTAAACTATATATTCTAAATTTATTTTTCATATAAAACACCGGATTTACATTTGTCCACCCATAGTAAAGATAGGTAGATACATAGCCAATACTAATCCGCCAACTACCACACCCAAGAAAGCCATAATCATTGGTTCCATCATAGAAGCAAGCGAATTTACCAAATTATCTACTTCCTCTTCATAATAATCAGCAACCTTATTTAACATTTTATCAATATCACCAGACTCTTCACCAATTTGCGTCATTTGTACACACATATTAGGAAAAACTCCACTATCACGCATGCTTTCTGCTAAAGTAATTCCAGTTGACACATCTGCTTTAATTTGCATGGTAGCTTCATAATAGATTATATTGCCACTAGCACCAGCTACAGAAGTCATTGCTTCTACTAAAGGAGTTCCAGCTGCAAACATAGTTGCTAACGTACGAGTCCACCTAGCAATAGCTGATTTAGTAAGCAATTCTCCAAATATTGGTAATTTTAAAGATAATCTTTGAAGGAAGTTTTGAAAGGCAACAGAACGTAATTTAGCTTGTTTAAAGGCAATTTTAAGACCAATAATAATAGCTAAAATTGGCATCCAATTAGCTACCATATAATCAGACATATCCATAACCATTTGGGTTAAGCCTGGTAATTCACCACCAAAACTTTCAAACATTTCAGCAAATACTGGAACTACATAAATTAATAAGATGGTACTAACAATACCTGCTATCACCATAATTGACATTGGATAACTTAAAGCACCTTTAATTTTTTTCTTCATGCTTTCACTTTTTTCTTTATAATCTGCTAATTTAGCTAGTAAAGATTCTAAAATACCAGCTTGTTCACCAGCTTCAACCAAATTACAAAATAAAGAGTCAAAATGTTCTGGGTGTTCACGTAAGCCATCAGCCATGGTTCCACCAGCTTCTACGTAAAATTTAATAGATTTAACTAGCTTAACAAAATTAGGATTTTCATGTCCACCAGCAACTAAATCGAAAGAGTCCAATAAAGCTACTCCAGAAGTCATCATAGTTGCCATTTGTCGAGCAAATAATGCAATGTCTTTGGGTTCTACTGGCTTACTATTTAATACTGCCATCCAATCATAAGGCTTAGGCTTAACTTTAAGATTTTTAGTAATTCCTTTACCACGTAGTATTTTTTTAACTACAGCTTCAGATTTACCAGTTTCCTCACCTTTGCGGTTTTTTCCGTTTTTATCTACACCTGTATAGACAAAAATAATATCTTCTTTTTTAGCTGGCATAATATTTTCCTTTATTCTTTATTAACCACACGATTGACTTCTGCCAAAGATGTCAAACCACGCCCAACTTTTTTAAGACCAGATTCTCGCAAATCGGGAATTTCTTCTCGTTTGGCTTGATCAGCAATCCCAATTGCATTACTACCTTCCATAATTAATCGCTTCATTTCATCGGAAATCGGCATCACTTGATAAATACCAACTCGACCTTTATAACCAGTACCACCACATTTATCACAACCACCTGGTTTGTATAACTTAAAATCTGGGTCTTTAATAGCTTCTTCAGTAAAACCTTCCATTATAAGGGAATGCTCAGGAATTACATCTTCTCTTTTACAACTACACAAACGACGACATAAACGTTGAGCCATAATAAGGTTAATTGCAGTAGCAATAGCAAATGGAGCTAATCCCATATCAACCATACGAGTTATGGTTTGAGGAGCATCGTTGGTATGTAAGGTTGACATTACCATATGACCAGTACTAGCTGCTTTAATTGCAATACTACCAGTGGTTATATCACGTATCTCACCCACTAAAATAATATCTGGGTCTTGGCGTAAAAATGCTTTCAAAGCTCTATCAAAAGTCATTCCAGTTTTTTCGTCAATCTGGACCTGATTAACTCCTGGTAAATTAATTTCTACTGGATCTTCAGCAGTGGAAATATTAACTCCTTCTTTATTAAGAATATTAATGCCTGTATATAATGATACTGTCTTACCACTTCCTGTAGGCCCAGTAACTAAAACCATACCATATGGATTATCCAAAGCTTCTAGATACAAACGTTTTTGTTCCTCCTCATAACCAAGAATATCAATATTAAGGTTAGCAGCTGAAGAATCTAAAATTCGCATAACTATTTTTTCACCCCAAAGAATAGGGCAAGTACTAACTCGAAAATCAATAGCTTTAGTCGCAGATATTTTAAGTTTAATACGGCCATCTTGTGGAACTCGACGTTCAGAAACATCAAGTCGTGACATAACTTTAAGCCGAGCTGCAAGTTTACGGGCTAAACCTATCGGTGGTTCAGTAATAGTTCGTAACATCCCATCGACGCGAAACCGGACTCGATAAAATTTTTCATAAGGTTCAAAATGTAAATCAGATGCTCCTGCTTTAATAGCATCAAATAGCATTTTATTGATAAATTTAACTACTGGGGCTTCATCAGCTTCATTTCTTTCATCCTCCTCCTTCTCCTCATCATCAACTAGCTCAATATCTTCTAAATCGCCAGTTAAATCCTTCATAGTATCATCACAGGCTTCGAGAGCCCATTCAATTTTTTTAGCTAATTTATCTTCTTCAACTAAAATTGGTTCAACCCGCATTTTAGTACTAAATTTAATTAATTTAATTGCATCTAATACTAATAAATCTGTAGAATCAGATACTGCAACAAATAAATTTTTACCCCGACTAAACAATGGTAGAACATGATGTTCTGATAACATTTTTAGTTCAATAGACTTAATAATTTCTTTGTCAAGTTCAATACCATTAATATTAAGTAGAGGAATTCTAAATTCTTTAGAAATAGTATTGGCTATATCTTGGCTTGAAACTAAACCTTGGTTAACCAAATGAGTTACAAAGGGAATTTTTTTATTCAATGCTTCTTTAACAGTATTATCTGCATCAATTTCGCTAATCAAATCGTTATCAGCTAATTTACGAGCAAGTCCTGTCAAAGTGATTTTTGAGTCTGTAACAACCATATTATTTAATTGCCATTAATTACGTGAAAAATTATCAAAATTCTTGTTTGATCAAATTCTATTTATTTTAAGTATAATTGTACAACATGTAATATGTGAATCTATCTAACTATAGCAATTCTTAATTATTAATGCAGGCGTAAATCGATACAACACTTTGTTTCTTAATTAAATCCATAAATATATTATTATTTTCTTTCATAGCTTTGGTAATTTATGTAATTAATTATTTTAAGTGGGATAGGTTTATATAATTAGCTCAATACTTTTTAAGATTATAGACTATTTGTAAAAGTAATATATAGCGTTTCCCTATTCAATTAAATATAACCTTCCCTAATCCTCTCCTTAAATAAGGAGGGGACGCAAGGGGTGGTTGTACTTTATACAAATGATAAACGCTATATAGATATAAAATCAGAATAGATTAGCGAGATTTACCAGAGAGAGATATGTAAAGAATCAACATCTAATATAACTAACTACGTTTAAATAAAAAAGTAAAACTAAACAATAAACTAGTTGCAACAACTATTGAAGGCCCAGTAGGACTATCCCAATGCCAAGACATATACAAACCCAGTCCAACAGCAATACAACCTATTAAACTAGACAATATTGCCATTTGCTCTGGAGTTTTTGCAAAATATCTAGCAGTTGCTGGCGGAATGATTAACATAGAAGTTATTAATAAAATTCCAACAATTTTCATAGCAATGGCAATTACTAAAGCTACTAATATCATAAAAAATAACCGGATTCTAACTATGGGTATTCCTTCCACTTGAGCCAATTCTTCATGAATAGTAGTAGCTAATAAAGATTGCCAAAGCAAAGTGATAGCTAATAAAATTAAACTTCCACCAGCATAAATCCAATATAAATCAGTAACAGTTACTGCTAATAAATCCCCAAATAAATAAGTAAATAAATCAATTCTTAATCCTTCACTCTGTAAAAAAGCCACAGCTACTAATCCCAATGATAAAGTGCTATGTGCTAAAATACCCAATAAAGTATCAGTGGCAAGCCATTTTTGAGACTGTAATATTACTAATAACAAGGCAATTGCAACACAAACTAATAGAGTACTAAACATTAATATAGTATTCAGGGATGATTGGAAATTAAAAGCTAATTGGAATAAAAACCCAATGGCAATACCAAGTAATGCCGAATGTGCTAGAGTATCACCAAAATATGCCATTCGTCGCCAAACAATAAAACAACCCAATGGTCCAGTAACTAATGCTATGCCTAAACCACCTAGTAAAGCTCGCCACAAAAAATCGTCCATTATAATTTTTTTAAAATAAATTTAATATATTTCGAGAATATTTTTTCTAGTTTTTCATTCTAAATTATTACGCTTAGATGAAATAACTACATTATATAGGAATAGTTCTATGCCTGACATATTACCTCCAGATTGCGTAGGATTAGTAACATCACAAACTTATAAATTTGATAAAACTCCATTATCTTTAGATTGTGGACGTTCATTATCAAGTTATGAGATAATATATGAGACCTATGGTACATTAAATAAAGACCATTCTAATGCTATTTTAATTTGCCATGCTTTAAGTAGTGATCATCATGCTGCTGGCTACTATAACATGCAGGATAAAAAACCTGGTTGGTGGGAAAGCTGTATTGGTCCTGGAAAACCAATTGATACTAATCGATTTTTTGTTGTATGTCCGAATAATTTAGGTGGTTGTAAAGGTTCGACTGGTCCTACTAGTATTAATCCTGAGACTAATAAACCTTATGGTCCAGATTTTCCTATTCTTACCGTACATGATTGGGTGAAAAGCCAAGCCCGTTTGGGTGATATGTTAGGAATTTCTCAATGGTTGGCTGTCATAGGTGGTAGCTTAGGCGGTATGCAAGCTCTACAATGGGCTATAGATTATCCTAAACATTTAAGATACTGTGTGATTATTGCTGCTGCTCCAAAATTAACTGCCCAAAATATTGCATTTAACGAAGTTGCTCGGCAAGCAATTTTAAGTGACCCTGATTTTCATAAAGGCCATTATTATCAACATGATGTTGTACCAGAACATGGCTTAATGTTAGCTCGTATGTTAGGACATATTACTTATTTATCTGATGCTGCTATGCGGAAAAAATTTGGGCGTGAATTACAAGAGGGAAAATTAAACTTTGGTTTTGACGTTGAATTTCAAGTCGAAAGTTATTTACGTTATCAAGCTCGTTCATTTGTAGGACGATTTGATGCTAATACTTATCTATTAATGACTAAAGCTCTAGATTATTTCGATCCAGCCAAAGAACATAATAATAATCTATCTACAGCATTAGCAAATGTCATGGCTAAATTTTTAGTAATCTCTTTTACTAGTGATTGGCGGTTTTCATCAACTAGATCACGAGAAATAGTTAAAGCATTATTTGATAATAAAAAAAATGTTAGTTATGCAGAGGTTACTTCTAATGATGGTCATGACGCTTTTTTAATGCCAATCCCACATTTTATCCAAGTTTTCAAAACATATATGCAAAATATACCGAGTGAATAATGGAATTACGTACTGATTTAGCATTGATTAGTGAATGGATTATCGAAAATTCCCATGTTTTAGATTTAGGTTGTGGCAATGGAACTTTATTAGCACATCTGCGTGATTCTCGTTCGGTAACTGGATATGGGTTAGAAATTGATGACGATAATATCGTATCATGTGTAAAAACAGGGATTAATGTAATTCATACTGATTTAAACCAAGGTTTATCCGATTTTAATGATGATAGTTTTGATTACGTTATAATGACTCAAGCAATCCAAACTATTTTACAACCAGATATATTGTTGATGGAAATGTTACGAGTTGGTAGACAAGGTATTGTAACATTTCCTAACTTTGGTCATTGGCGAGCTAGGTCTTCATTATTTTTTGGTGGAATTATGCCAATATCAAGAGCTTTACCTAGCAAATGGTATGAAACTGGAAACATCCATCTTTGTACTTTACGAGATTTTGAGGAATTATGTTATCAACTTGATATTGAAGTATTACAGAGAGCAGTGGTTGATACTAAACATCGAACTAGTTGGTCTATGCGTTTGTTACCAAATGTATTTGGGGAAATAGCCCTTTATAGATTGCGTAGTAAACTAGTAAAACGAATTTTACCGTAAATTGATTATAAATCAAGTAATTATATTATAATATTTAAAATATGCTGAAAATCAACACTTACCTGCTGATTTTCAACACATTGTATAAATGTATATGATGTATAAGTAAAAAATAAGTAGTTTTATAATTTATTATATTAATATCTGCTGAGTTTCAACGTATTTTTAATGGTTATTTTTAATAATACCATATAAATCAATATATTAAAATATGGTATAATGTTTGTATATATATTGAAGAACGAATTAAACTTGGGTTTAATAAAACTCAATTTTAGATGTTTTAGATTTTCAAAGTAATTATTCTTAAATTTTATTCCTTTAGGAGGAATGTTATGATTCGCAGACTTCGCAAACAAGTAGGTTTCACTCTTATTGAGTTGATGATCGTGGTTGCTATTATCGGTATTTTGGCAGCTGTTGCTATTCCAGCTTATAGTGATTACATTTCTAAATCAAAAGTAACAGAAGCAAATATGTTATTTTCTGGTGTTAAAACCCAGCTGATGGAATTCCGTAATGATGCTGGTATATTTCCATCTGCCAATGGTGGTGGTTGGCTTTCATTACCAGGCGTTATTACTATGGGTAGTTATGTAGAAAGTTCTGAAAATGTAACTGGTGATGCAGGAGTTACTACAGAAGTTTGTTATACCTTAAAAGGATTTGAAGTTGGGTCAAATCTATTATGTTATAAATATATTATAGGTACTAATGGTGAAGGTTGGGAATGTACTTTAAATGCTCCTGTAGCTGCTAAAACAAATATGGAAAATAAATTATTGCCTAAAAAATGTCGTGACGATTATGTTTCAACTCTATAATTTTAGCTAGAGTTTAGTAAACGATCTTATAATGTTTTAAGCCTCACTAAATATTTTAGTGAGGCTTTTTGAGTATATAAATGGTTAAAATTATTTCTTCTGATTTTAATAAACTTGTTTATGGATGTTTATTTTTTATAATCTTATTATTAACTACTTTGTTATATTGGCAAAGTTTATATGGTATTTTTATCTTTGATGATATTCCTAATTTACAAGAATTAGCAAATATTGGCAAGTTTGGTAATAGTATTACTCAATTTGTTATTGGAGGTGAAGCTGGAATCCTTGGTAGGCCTGTTTCTTTATTGACTTTTGCTTTACAAGCAGATAGTTGGCCTTTTAATCCTTGGGATTTCAAATATGTAAATCTTATGATTCATCTGCTTAATGGATGTCTTATATTTTGGTTTATTCTTATCATATCACATCTTATTAAATTACCTGAAAAGCACTGCTTGCTGCTTGCATTATTGACCGCTTCAATTTGGTTATTACATCCTATTCAAGTTTCTACTGTGTCATATGTGGTTCAACGAATGACACAACTAACTACACTCTTTACATTAATTGGAATTTTAACTTATTTAAACGGCCGTCAACTATTAGCACAGAAAAAACTAAAATCAGGTTTATTGTGGATTTCAATTGGTGTTGGATTAGGTGGAATATTAGCAACATTAAGTAAAGAAAATGGTATATTACTAGTTTTATATATTATTGTTTTAGAAATAACCATATTAAGAAATTTACCTAAACCGAGTTGGTATTCAATTTGGGCTAGTTTCTTTTTATATTTTCCTCTAATTTTACTTAGTCTATATTTTATCATCAATATTGATAGCCTATTGCAAGCTTATCAGATTCGTGAATTTACAATGGGAGAACGACTACTTACACAATCAAGAATCCTTACTGATTATATTGCTAAAATCTTATTGTTTAAAGTTAGTGATTTTGGATTATTTCACGATGACTTTATAATTTCTCATAGTTTATTAGAACCACTTACAACTATATTTGCTATTATTTTCCTTGGTACAACATTAACTCTTGCAATTATAGTAAGAAGTAAACTGCCTATTTTATCTTTTGGTATTCTATTTTTTTTCGCAGGACATATTTTAGAATCTAGTTTTATTGGTTTAATGCTTTATTTTGAGCATCGTAATTATTTACCAATGTTGGGAATTGTTTTTGTTACAGCTTATGCCTTTATTAAATTATTTGACTATCTTATTAATCCATTCATAAGAAAGATTGTTTTTAGTATTAGTCTGATATTATTTTTTATTTTTCCATTATTGACTTGGGTACAAACTGGTTTATGGGGTAACCCACTTAAACAAACAGTTTTATGGGTTCATCAACATCCAAATTCCCCAGCTGCTCAAGCTCAAGGTATAGTATTTTTTCAAGGTATCGGGCAATATGAAATCGCTGAAAATTATGCTAAAAATATGATGGAAGCTTCTCCTCAATCGGATATACCATATTTATATTTGATTAATCTTGCTTGTAATTATGAACAAGTTAAAATGCCTAATTTAGAAACAGTTATCCAACATGCTAAAACAAGTAAATATTCTCATGTTACATTAATATTATTAACTTCAATCATAGAGAAAAAAGATAATTGTTCAATAGAATCATCTAAAATTGATAAATTGTTTAATGTATTAATAAATAATCCAAATAACAAACTATATCAAGCTCATTTTTATTACCGTTATGCACTTTTTTTATTATCTGAAAATCACTATAAGGCAGCAATTAAAAATGGGAAGCAAGCATTAGCACTAAAAGAGTCTATACATTTGCGGATAAAAATGATTAAATGGTTAACGGAAGATAAACAATTTAATGAAGCAATGATATTTTTACAAGAAACAGAAATGCAACTTAATCCAATTCAGCAAAATATTTATCACAAAGAATTAACTTTTTTTAAAACTAAAATACCAGTCACGCAAGAATTACATGAAATGGGATTTGATATACAATAGTTCAATGCAAGCAATCTGGTTACAAAATAAAAAATTAAGTTATAGAACTGATGTTAAAATCCCTATACCAAGTAATGATGAAGCTTTAGTTAAAGTTTTACTGGCCGGAATTTGTGCTACAGATTTACAATTAATTCAAGGTTATTATCCTTATAGCGGAATTTTAGGTCATGAATTTGTGGGAGAGATTATCCAAGCAGATGACGCTCCTGAGAGAATTGGAGAACGGGTAGTTGGAGAAATTAATATTGCTTGTGATAAATGTGCTAGTTGTTTACGTAATCATCCAACCCATTGTGAACATAGAGATGTATTAGGAATCATTAATCATAATGGAGCTTTTGCTGAATATTTATGTTTGCCTTTAAAAAATTTAATCACAGTACCAGATTGTATCTCTAATGAAGTTGCTGTTTTTACTGAACCTCTAGCTGCTGCTTTACAAATCCAACAACAAATAGCAATTCACCCCAATGATAAAGTTTTGATTGTGGGAGCTGGACGGTTAGGCCAATTAATAGCTCAAACCCTAGTGTTAACTAGTTGTGATTTACAAATAGTAGCTCGTTATCAACAACAGCAACAACTCTTAAATAATAATAAAATTGCTTGGCTTTTAGAACAAGATGTTGAACAACATAGTTTTGATATAGTGATTGAGGCAACTGGTTCTACAACAGGTTTTAATTTAGCTATTCAAGCAGTTCGACCTCGTGGTATAATAGTTTTAAAAAGCACTTACAAGGATATGTCAGCCAACTTTTCTAGTATAGTGGTGAATGAAATTACTATGGTAGGTTCACGATGTGGTTCTTTCGCTCCAGCTTTACGATTGCTTGCAAATAAGTTGGTTAATCCTAATGTGTTAATTACTAATAAATTTCCTCTTTCCCAAGCGTTGCAGGCGTTTGAATATATGCAACAACCGGGAGTTCTTAAAGTTTTATTACAAATGGATAATTAAATATGGGTTGGTTTTCAGCTGGTAACACACCGTCTTCGTCTGATACTTTTACCAAACAAGAAGCTTTTTTAGCAATTGCATTAGCAACTTCAGCTGCTGATGGTAATATTGACGAATCAGAGGTCAAAAGTATTTTTGCCTATATGTTGCAAATGAGAATGTTTGATGGCATTAAAGAAAAAGAGCTTTCTGAAATGCTGAAAAAATTAGTTACTATTTTACAAAAT
This sequence comes from Candidatus Marithrix sp., assembly GCA_045046925.1. Classification (GTDB taxonomy): domain Bacteria; phylum Pseudomonadota; class Gammaproteobacteria; order Beggiatoales; family Beggiatoaceae; genus DRQV01. Next base: position 13,021 of record JASFYV010000086.1, read on the forward strand.
GAACAAGTTAGTGGATTGGTAGCCGTTGCTAAAAGTAGTTTACCAGACGAATTGCGGGAAACTGCCTTTTCTTGTGCTGTTGATATTGCTTTTGCGGATGGAGTTGTAGAAGAGAGTGAAAAAGCTTTATTAAATGAATTACAACAAATTCTTGAAGTTTCTGACGAAGTTGGTGGTAAAATTGTAGATGTAATGGCGATTAAGAATCGTAGCTAGTTTTAGTTTAAATACCTGATAAGTTAACTATAAAATTATCAGGTATTAAGAAATTATTGCTTACTATTTTTAATAGATTCCCATACAAAAGCAAGTAACGTTATGATAGTAATAGGTATTACAAACCAATACATAACATTGTTAAATGCTGGTAACATACTATGGCTGGTCACATTTAAGAACAAATATAAACTATATACGAAGTAGTAAAATAAGAATAAAATCCCTTCCCAACGTTCGATTAAATATCCCGTAAAGAAAATTGGTAAACATGCTATAGCTACTGCAATCATAATTGGCATATCAAACACAATTGCTGCACTAGGAACTGAAATACCATTTGGAGCTATTAAACTGGTAAAACCAAGCACTAGCAAAATATTAAATAAGTTACTACCAATCACATTACCAACCACAATTTCTTGTTGACCACGTCTACTTGCAACTATAACTGTAGCAATTTCTGGCAAAGAAGTTCCAATAGATACGATAGTTAAACCGATCACCAATTCACTAATGCCATAATACTTGGCTACCATCATTGCTCCATTAACTAACCATTGAGAACCGATTACTAATAATCCTAATCCAATAGCAATAAATAACAATTGCATCCATATTTTTTTAGTATCTTTATCTGATTCTGATGGACATACATCTTCTGGGTCTTTTAGTTCATGACAAGTTTTGATTGAATAAATAATATACCCAATAATTCCAGATGCTAAAATTAATCCATCCCAACGATTAAGAATGCCATCCAAAGATAGTAATAATAATAATATTGAAGCTCCTATCATCAAAGGAATTTCGACTTTTACTAAACGACGATGTACTCCCAACGGTGTTATAATCGCTCCAATTCCTAATATTAATAGAATATTCAAGATATTACTACCTATAATATTACCCACTGCTAAATCTGGTTTGCCTGTCCAAGCAGCTTGCATATTGACTGCTAATTCTGGAGCACTAGTTCCAAAGGCTACTATAGTGAGACCAACAACTAATGGAGAAATTCCCATTGTAGCTGCTAGATTTTCAGAACCTCTGACTAACATGTCAGCTCCATAAGATAACAAGATAAAACCTAATGCAAAGAATACTAATGTAGTTATATCCATAATTTATTTAGTGAATAAGATTAATTTATATTGAATTTTCATTATAATACAGTATATGGAGTTTCCATACAAATCTATACATAGAGCTTCAAAACCTTTTATTTAAAGGAAGTAAGACAATTACAAAAGAAGTTACGCAAAGTCATATAAATATCAAGATAAAAAGAAATAATGTAAGTATGAATCCAACCAACCAAGTTATAATAATGAATCAATATGAACTAGAC
>JASFYV010000087.1:0-13167 GCA_045046925.1 Candidatus Marithrix sp.
CTTGTTTAGCCCATTCGCGAATTGTATTGGGCTTAAGGTTAATAAGCTTACAAACTTCCCGTAATGGGATGAATTTTTCACCATTCATTTACTTTAAAATTATATAACTTTTTATATAATTTACAATTCTTTAGACTTTCTTGAAAAAGTAATATAACAATATATTTATGAATAAAATCTATCAACAGTTGTAATCCTTCTTGGCTTGAAAATATAATAGCTGAATTATTCAGATCTCCTGGATTTACATAATTTAAGCTTGATAGAAATTTTACAGTTTCTATATCACCATTTTGAAATGCATCTATAAAATGTTCCATGTTAATTTATAACAGAACTTTAGTTTTTCTGCTAAATGACTAATTTCATAATCATTTTATCTAAAATGATTATACAGAACTTAAAAAAGTTTTAGAATAATTGATAGGTCATCAATTATTATATATGTAATTTATTTAAAATTACTTTGTAAGCAACTATCATACATGACAGAATACTATCCCAAGAATGAGATAAATGAAATGGATGAATAATTGTATTGTTAAACTTTCTTGGAATTTTAAGTCCGTAAAATTGAACATCATCAGAATTTAATATTTTAAGATTCAAGTTGGAATCCATCTTATATAATTCTTGATTAGTCATATTCACACATTTACCATTTTCAAATAACTCATAAATATATGAATTTTGAATTACTTCAGATTTTAAATATGACTGTTCTGATTTTTTAGAAACAATTCCGGTGACGATTTCATTTACTCGTAAAGGGTCCACTTGATCTGATATGACATGATTAGTAATCCAGCTCCCACGATTGGATTTTACTAAATATAAACCAAATATATATGGTGTAATTTTATGAATTACACAGTTATTATCACTGAGTAAATCATAATAATTTATTTTATTTTTCTTGTATTTTTTAAGAATTTTTTCTTGAATATAAGATAATCCAGTCAATCCTGTATGTATTTCTAAATTAGCAATATGCTCGGCTGATAATGGTATTAATTCTCGATCTACATTTTCAACCACCAGATCTCCTTCTAATGACTTAACTGTCCCATCAATATTATAATATCTTACAAATGAGTTGGTTTTACAAAGGATACTTTTAACTGGTAATATATTATGAATACTATGTCCATAAATAGTTTGACCTATTATAGTTACTGGAAATTTTAATTGTGATTTAACTATTTTTAATATGACCATTATGATACTGGCGCAACAGAACCAGTTAATTAAAATTTGATATTTTTTAAGAGGCATACACCAATTAAGCTGGCCCGCAAAATTAATAGTATATTCTCCTTTACGTGAATAAAAGTGAGATTTATATATTTTAATCATTTCATCATTGTTTATAGTTATCATATGAATATATTAGACCACTATCTGAGAAATTATCCATTAGATAATTATATAGATTAACTGTAATATAACTATCATCCTTTGGAATTTTAACTAAAATATCAACTAGTAACCGGTGATATATATCAATTCCATGAAGATTACATAAAACAAATCCGTTATTTTGATCAATTAATTGTCTTATTTTTCTCATAATTAAATTTACACATTCATAATTAACTTTACGTTTTAATTTAATTCCTCTTAGGCGACATCTATAAGTTGTACCCTTTACCGGAATGATTTTATCATTATCGATATTAATTAGATTATGATAATCGATATCATAATACAAGTAAGTATTTTTCAACACTCCATCATACATATTATGTCTATATCTAATATCAATATCAAAATTGACAATATCATAAACATTAACTATAAAACATTTGATATTTTCTATTTTCTTTGAATATTTATTCAAATCGGTAATCATTTTGATGGTGGAAAGTTTTTAAAAAATATTATTTAATAATGGAATTAATTTTTGGAATATAGTCATCTGAATAAGATAGTATAGATTCATTATACTCAACATCACAATTAGCATTAATTAATACTGGGCTATTGTCTTTGAATAATTCTTCTCTTGATTTTATTTGCCAATTGATTGGGTCCTTAGATTGTTCGGTTAAAATCTCATTAACCTCGTTAAAATGGTCGCAGCTTATAAATCCCTGATAAGCTGAAAATCCACTAGGATGAGATGTTTCTAAAATAACAGCCTTTTCACCAATCATAGATTTCAATTTTTGGGCCTCTCGTCCCCATAATAAATAAATACACTTTGAATTATTTACAGATATAGCTGTAATAACTTTCTTAATGAAACCCATCCAAATTTGTTTATGAGATCCAGCACTACCAGGTTTAACAGTTAAACATGTATTGAGCATTAACACTCCCTGTTTAGCCCATCCAGATAAATCGCCATGATCTGGAATTTGAAAATCTGAAATGGTCTTATGTAAAACCTTATAAATATTTTTCAACGATACTGGAATATCATCATACTCTCTGACACTAAATGACATTCCTGTAGCTCTGGGTTCTCCATCAGATAGTTGTTGGTGATATGGATCCTGTCCAATAATTACTACTTTAACCTTGTCCAATGGAGTATGGTGAAAAGCTGTGAATAATTCACTTTTGTTTGGGAACCATTTCCCAAACTTTTGTTCTTGGTCATCGAGAACGGTTCCGAGGTCTTTAAATTCATGTTGTGAATCTTCAAAGACCTCTTCCCATCCAACGGGCACATTAAGTTTAACTAAATCTGTAAATTTTAAATCTTGCATTTTTGGTCTTGATTTTTATATATTTGATCCATATTAGCTAGTTTTAAAATCAATTATGTATGGACAATTTGAGTAGTTTCTGTATAATTACTGTTATACACAGAAACTTCCTTTAATTGACTCGTACGATAGTTACGTAATATGAAGTAAAATACCAAAGCTCCAATTGAAGAAATTACAGAAATCCATAAAAGCACAGATCCTGCAATTCCTGAACCATAAGCAGATCTTGATTTATCATCTTGATTAACTAATCCTCCTATCTGACCGGTTCCAATGCTGGCCAGAATAGCTACCGCAATAATTAAAATGGTTATAATAATCCAAACAATCATAGTAATAGTTCGGCCAGTTTGTCCAGCTTTTAATACACGTTCTCCTTCTTCAGCGTTTTCTAAATCTAATACAGATGGATTAATATTAGCAAAGAACTCATCTGAAAATTCTTTAACTGAAAATCCTCCAGAAAATGCAGCAATAATAGTAATTAATAAAATTACAGCCACCCCACTAAAACCAACAGCCGAAGAAATAGTTAAATTACTATGAGCATCTCGAGCTGTTTTATTGTTATTGAATTCTGTACTATCAAAAATATTAGATGATGCCACCGCCGTAGCTACTGACCCACCAATTAACGTTAGAATTGTGACTATAGCTAATATAACGAAAATAATTGTAGAAGCCATTTATAACTTTTAAAAAGGTTAATATTTATTATAATAGAATTGATAATAATATAATTCTATTATAATAAATATTAACATGAATTAATATCTTAAAAAGTTGTATACACATTGTATACAGCTTTAAATTTTTTAAAATATATCCACACTAATTGAAATTATTTATAATTTATAAAAATTATAAATCATATATTAAAATGTTATCTGTTGAAACTTATAGTGACAAAAGTGTAGTGGTCAGAGGTGAGTATGACCAGTGGATTGCTGATCTACGCAAAGTTGGAGGGCTTGATAATAAAAATTTAAAAGGAGGTAGGGGTTTTATTGTTAGCAAAAAGAAGCAGTGTGAAATTCAAGAATTAGTTGATAGAATTAATAAATTTTCAAATGGTGAATCTTGTAGCAAACCTCACGTTTTGAAACATCAAAAGATGTGTTATAATGTTGTGGTACCTGAAGTTGGATATGAAGTATCCATTTCTTCCCCTGGTGAAGGAGTCCATACCGGTACAATCAGTTCAGTATGTAAAGGTACACCCGTAATGGAATTTACCATTGACAAAGAATATAAAGTGAATTTGGTAAATGGTAAATGGCTATTGAATGGCGATAAAGACTATGATATCTTTTTTATGTAGGATGGTTTGAATGACCAAATATTTATGTATTATAAAATATATAAATTACTGAAAGAATAAAAAAATTTTATTTTTTTATTTTTAATATTAAAAATGGTTAGTCACGACGGAATGACATATTTTAGAAAGCGATATGCTAAGCTCGCCAAAGATTGTGGTAAATGGTTTGATGTGTCTAATATGACAGATACAGGCAGGAAAGTTAAGACCATCGAAGCCTCTCACGCAAAGTGTTTGAAACATAGCTCGCCCACCCTTCATTTGGCTAGCTCCAATAAGGAAAATATCGATCTTGCTAAGAAATGGTTGGCCTATACTCGCCCAATGTCTCCTAAGAAGAAGGCTGCGTCTCCTAAGAAGAAGGCTGCATGTCCTAAGAAGGCTGCGTCTCCTAAGAAGGCTGCTCCCAAGAAGGCTGCGTCTCCTAAGAAGGCTGCTCCCAAGAAGGCTGCGTCTCCTAAGAAGGCTGCTCCCAAGAAGAAGGCTGCACCCAAGAAATAAATCATATTTAAAATTAAATATGATTAAACTAGTGTCGACACTAGTTCTTTTTCAGAAAAATCAACTACCCATTCATATTCTTCAGAAGAATTGTATGACTCAAATTCATACTTGATATTAATTTGAGTATCCTTTAGTTTCATTGATTTAATTTTAGCTCTTACTATTGGTATCATTTTACTACAAATATGTTTATTAACTTCAAGCTCCAATTCTGAAATTAAACTGACATATTCATAAAATAATCTATCGTATGGCTGTCTGGTTTCATAACTTTTACTTGCTGAAAATATTTCAGCAATTTTCAGCAAGTCATTTTTGATAATTTGAGATAATAAATTATCATCAGCATCAAATTCTTCAGGTACTCTTTGATAAAAATCTTTTACAGAAATACAAAATGATGACTGTAAAAGATTACAATAATTACAGTATCTTAAGATATCAAGATACTGACAATATTCTTTCAATTTATCACATGGAGCATTTTCTATCAATTCATCAATAATAAAATCCCTCTTGCTATAATTATCCATTTTAAATATATTATCAATAATAACACTTTCATATTGTTCAACTAAATCTTCATCGTTAAGTAATTTGGAAAGTGTCATTTTAATTCTATTATTTCCTACTAAAACTGCACATAATAAATCTGAAAGTGACTCAATTATCTCAGATTTAGTTTTATTACACATTGAGATAATATCATGACACATTTCTTCTATAGGAGAAAGTTCCCTACAAAACTTTCTAAGAATCCAGCATCTTGAAATTGTAATAGGAATTTCATCAATATATTTAGGAATTTCTTCAACAAAATGGTCAAAGTCATTGGCCCAAAATTGATCAATTTTCAAAATAAAAGTATCTGATAACATTATATATAATTTTTATTATATATAAATCATTGTTTATATAACAATGACTATAATCGTTTATAATTTATTTCCAAAATTATCGTACTGATATAAGCAATCATTAATTAAATGATTAGATCTTCCACAGCGAAAACAAAAATATTCTTTCTTCAGGATTCTCCCATAAATATCTTTACATGACTTACACTCATTTGATTTATGACCAGTTTTACCACATCTGTAACATTTTATTAAAGTAACATCTTTACAATCTTTAATAAAATGACTTGAAGATCCACAACTTATACACCTATCATTGGCATGGTTGATAATTCTATGAATATGTTTTATGTATTCATTTGAAAGTACGATTTGAGAATAGATTCCACCTCTAACGTTATCTATTCCATATTTTCCATATACTTAATTGTAATTCTATCTTCATCAAATTTACTACATCCTGGGAAAACTTTATCAGTTTTAATATATTTGTATTTCTTGGTCCATTGAGCTCCCTTGGAAGCTATATGCTCTTTAATTCTCAATGTTAAATTTTTAGTTTTACCAACATAAAACTTGTTCTGAGCTAATCTGAGTAAATAAATATAAACCATTTATTGATATTAACGTACGATTTAAACAAAATTTATAATCAAGTTAAAATATATACAATATATATTTTAGTTTTTTAAAAGATATTTATATTATATTAACCACTGCACATTTCACACGCTTCTCGATTTTCAATTGAACATGTAATTTGTTGTTGAAGACTATTTTGATCAACTGTAAATTTAATAGCATCAACAGCTGGACGAGTTCTCAAATAATACATACCTGTTTTCAATCCATGTTTCCAAGCATAAAAATGCATGCTGGTCAAAGATCCAAAATTAGGATTCTTAATAAAAACATTAAATGATTGAGATTGATCAACAAATGCGCCACGATCTGCTGACATATCAATTAAAGTTCTTTGAGAAATTTCCCAAACAGTCTTGTAGAGCAACTTGATATCATCAGGAATAATAGAAATGTTCTGAATTGAACCATTATCAGCAATAATTTGATTCTTAATATTATCGTTCCAGATTCCCATTTCAGTTAGATCTTTCAACAAATGGTTATTAACTACTTGAAATGAACCTGATAAAACTCTTCTGGTGTAGATATTGCTAGTATATGGTTCAACACTTTCATTATTTCCTAAAATTTGAGCAGTTGAAGCAGTTGGCATAGGTGCTACTAATAGTGAATTTCTAACTCCATGTTCAGAAATTCTAGCCTTCAATGTAGCCCAGTCATGTAAATCTGTAGGAGTCATATTCCATAAATCAAACTGAAGTTTACCTTCAGAAATTGGAGATCCTTGATAAGTTTCATAAGTTCCAGATTCTTGAGCTAACTGACATGAAGTTTCAAGAGCTGCATAATAAATAGTTTCAAAAATCTGGATATTTAACAATTTAGCTTGGTCGCTTTCAAAAGGATATCTCATTAAAATAAAAGCATCCGCCAATCCTTGAACTCCTAATCCGATAGGTCGATGTCTTAAATTGGAAACTTTTGCTTCTTCTACTGGATAATAATTGATATCAATGATCTTGTTCAAATTGCGAGTCATTACAGAAATTACATGAGCTAATTTAGTAAAATTAAAAACTCCTTTCTGAATAAACATAGGTAAAGAAATAGACGCCAAATTACAAACAGCCACTTCATCTGGTGAGGAATATTGCATTATTTCAGTACAATTAGAACAGTTAATACCGTTAAACACACCCATATGACGTTTTGGTTCATTAAAACAGTAAGTAGGACTCATTCTATGAGTATGCTCAATAGAAGTCATTCTAACAGATTCACGACTCTCTAGATAATCAATTTCTAGACTATCTAAATTAACTCGTTCTGTCTTGAGACCCAAAGAAGTCAATTTAGATATATATGACCCTTGAATATCCAAAAAATACACACCTATACCTTTGAAATATTCAACTAAATTGGAAAAACATCCCATAGTTTGAAGCAATAACATAACGTCATTCAAAAATTTTCTATTATTAGATCTAATTCTAACATTATTGGTATGTGTAAATCCTCCAACATCAATACACCCAGATAACCACTTGAGTTTGTCTGATAATTTTGCCCTGAATGGAACTGTGTAACTACCGTTAAATCCTCGTTCATACGCATTTGGTAAATCTTCACCATTTGAAATTATTGGACAGGTCCATTTAATCAATACATGATCTTCAGTTAAATCCTCAGCGTTAATTCTTTTTTCAACATTTTCATGAACAACAACAAACTTATGTTCAGGAGTACATTCTAAATATGTACCGTCGCTCAAATTAACTTTAATAAGTTCAGTCATTGGAGATGTTTGATGCACCATTACTTTACTAAATTCTACTCCATTCCAGACATTAACATTAGAGCCGGATAATTGATCAATTCGTCGGTGGCCTTGATCTGTTAAAATTAAAGTTTCAGGAGCTACACATAAATTAGAATTCTTAATAGTACCAAGATTTTTATGGTTTGATTTCTTATTGACATGATCCTTGTAACACATATAAGGACCACCTGTCTCAATTTGAGATTCCAAAATTTTGAACCATAGTTCTTGAGCTTTGATTTGCTTAGTAAAAACACCAGCTTGTTCATACTTGACGTATAATTTTTCAAATTCTTCACCATAACAATTTTCAAGATCTGGAGTCACATCAGGAGAAAACAATGACCACATTCCATTAGATTCACAGCGCTCCATAAATAAATCAGGAACCCATAATCCATAAAATAAATCCCGGGCACGAAGTTCCTCAGCTCCTGTGTTCTTTTTCAATTCCAGAACATCTTCAATATCAGAATGCCAAGGTTCTAAATAAACAGCGAAAGCACCAGGACGTTTTCCACCTCCATTATGAATTATGCCATTATGAATCATGTAATTATGCTCTTCCTTCATCTGTAGATCATATAAGACACCAGAATAAGTTGTTGAAATTTTTGAAGTAACTTTACTTAAAATCATTTGATTAATCAGTCTAGGATTTTCAACCAAAGTTATTTTAAATTTATGACTGTCGTATGGTTGGAAAGTTAATACTTTCCCCAATCTTAGTGCTAAATATCGTAACGACTCGTATGGGTAATAATTACAATCTTTAATAGTAATATAATTATTACAATTATCTTTTATAAAATAATCTACAAAAGAATTCATAATAAATTTAATCTTATTAATGGGGAGATTTAAAAACCTAGAAGTAATACCAGCAGTATTAAAATCTGAAAATTTAAAAGGTAAATTAACAGTTTTATCCCAATAGAATTTGGTAATAACACCTTTAGTTCTGAGATAATATTTCACCACTTTCTTTTCCAAATATTCTTTTACAAAATTTATAATGATTTTGTTCTTAGTTGGTAAATTAAGAACATGGGTAGTATCATCATTATCCATTCCACCAGTAAATGTAAGTATACCATACATATAACAGTCATCCTCAGTTAATTCTAAATCTTTCTCATATGTAGGAATTTTATGAACTAACATATCTCCAATTTTAATGTCCTTTACGTCACACCACTCATATTGAATAAGACCTTTTTCAAGTCTATTTTGGATAATATCAGTACTGACATTACCCTGATCATGTAAAACATAGACAGGATGTTCAGGAGTAATTTCCAATGGAGAACTTGAATAGTCCGTAGAAATTGACCAAATAGGACCATTATATGGATGTTCCAAAATATTTTGGACCTTTTCAACTGAACCTGTTAAATTAATAATTTCATCTTCGTCTTGAAGTAATTCCTGAATTTGTAGAGGACCTTTGGACGTGTAAATGATAGTTTCAGGTTTGACACATTGATCTACATATCTAGCAGTATTGTTAAATACTCGCAACATAGGTACAATTCCATTACTAGTTCCGTTAGTTCCTGCAATATAACTACCCTTACCACGTATACAATGAGCGTTAAGTCCAATTCCTCCAGCCGTTTTGCTAATATTAGCACACATTTTCAAAGTGTCATAAATACCATCGATAGAATCTTCTTTCATGGCTAAAAGAAAACAGCTTGATAATTGAGGAGTAGGAGTCCCGGCATTAAATAAAGTTGGAGATGCGTGAATAAACCATCGTTCAGACAATAAATTGTAAGTCTCAATAACAGAATCAATATCAGTTCCATGAATTCCTACAGAAACTCTCATTAACATATGCTGAGGACGTTCAACAATTTTTCCATTAATTTTCAAAAGATAAGATTTTTCAAGTGTTTTAATTCCAAAATATTGATAATTATAATCACGGTCATAAATAATAGCAGAATTAAGCAAATCCTTATTGGCCATGATATGACCATAAGTAAGTTTGCTCAATAACGGCATTTTACGCTTATTTTGAGGATCCTCAAAATTATAAAGATCCGTCATAACATCACTAAATTGTTTCTTAGTCTCCTTATGAAGATTTGAAACAGCAATTCGAGCCGCCAATAAAGCATAATCAGGGTGTTTGGTAGTCATAAATGCTGCAGTTTCCGCAGCCAACGTATCCAATTCCACAGTAGTAATTCCTGGATAAACACCAGAGATAACTTTTTGAGTGATCTCAACGGCATCAATAAAATCCATATTCAATCCATAGCACAATTTGCTGACACGGAAAGTGATTTTATCAAACATGATGCGTTCTTGGTTACCATTTCGCTTGATAACAAACATTTTAGACATAATTATTAGTAAGTAGTAATTAATTTATAATGTCAAATAGTTAATAATATAAATTTCAATTTAGGTAATTGATATATTTAATTAAATATATCATAAATCTATGAACAGTAAAGCATATTAAATAGACCTAATATTGGTACATGGTCAATATTAGGTCTATTTAATATATTTGTAATATATTTAAATTACAAATATAAATGAAACAATACAAATTAAACGAATGTTGTAGAGTATCGGTCGGTCCTCGAGGATCAAAAGGACCAACAGGCCCCACAGGTAACACAGGCCCAACAGGTGATACAGGACCTACTGGTGATACAGGCCCAACAGGTGATACAGGCCCAACAGGTCCTGATGGACTTATTGGTCCTACTGGTCCATCTGATGGACCCACAGGATCCTTAGGACCTACTGGCGACACTGGACCCACAGGTGATACTGGATCTACAGGTGATACTGGACCAACAGGTGATACTGGTCCCACAGGACCTACTGGACCCACAGGATCTACAGGTGATACTGGACCTACTGGTCCCACAGGATCTACTGGTCCCACAGGATCTACTGGTGACATTGGACCCACCGGACCATCTGATGGACCTACCGGAGACGTTGGTCCTACTGGTAATATCGGACCTACTGGACCGTCTGGTGGACCTACTGGTCCTGTCGGACCTACTGGAGCTATAGAACCACCATTTATTCTAGGAACTGGATTTGGTAGCACTGGTGCATTGGATACAGAAATTGAGTCTTTAGGAATTACTAAAGTATTGAGTGGTTTAATAGGCAATCTTAACGGTGATATCTTAGCTTCTGGTAATCAAGCTGTAGCTGAAGGGTGTGCTACTCAGGCACTAGGAGATTACTCTCATGCGGAAGGATTGGGTACTCAAGCAATAAGTACATCTTCACATTCTGAAGGTGTCAGTTCTATTTCTTCTGGAACAGGATCTCATGCTGAAGGTATTGCTACAACTGCATCTGGAGCTGGATCTCATGCTGAAGGAGGTGGAAATGTAGCATCTGGTGATTATTCTCATGCTGAAGGTGATCCTACAACTGCTTCTGGATATGCATCTCATGCCGAAGGTATTGGTACAACTGCTTCTGGAACAGGCTCTCATGCTGAAGGTGTAAGAACACTTGCTACTGGTGATAATTCTCATGCTGAAGGGGCTGATACACTTGCTTCTGGGTTAAATTCTCACGCTGAAGGTGATCGTACAGTTGCTTCTGGTGAGAACGCTCATGCTGAAGGTGTGGGTACAACTGCTTCTGGGTTAAGTGCTCATGCTGAAGGTACACGTACACTTGCTTTTGGGTTAAATTCTCATGCTGAAGGTATTGGTACAACTGCTACTGGAGATTATTCTCATTCCGAAGGCTTCTTTACACTTGCTTCTGGTGAGAACTCTCACTCGGAAGGTGCTCGTACAACAGCTTCTGGTGAGGATTCTCATGCTGCAGGTAAAGACACAACTGCTTCTGGATTTGGTTCCCATGCTTATGGTGTTGGAACAACTGCTTCAGCACCTGCCTCTCATGCCGAAGGTGTTACTACAACTGCTTCCGGTACGGGTTCTCATGCTGAAGGTAGTGGTACAACTGCTTCTGGTGACAATTCTCATGCTGAAGGTAATAACGCAATTGCTTCTGGTGATGATTCTCATGCCGAAGGTGAGTTCACAGTTGCTTCTGGTAATAATTCTCATGCCGAAGGTTTTTTTACAACTGCTTCAGTATTTGCTTCTCATGCTGAAGGTAGTTTAACAACTGCTTCTGGAATATCTTCTCACGCTGAAGGTAATGGTACGACTTCTTCAGGTACAACTTCTCACGCTGAAGGTGATCTTACAACTGCTTCTGGAATATCTTCTCACGCTGCTGGCTTTAATACAATTGCTTCGAGTTCATATTCATATTCTAGTGGTAATGAAATAATTGCTGATCAACTAGGAGTTACTGTGATTGGGTTAAATGGACGTGCTGCATCTGGAACAGTAGGTCTATCTGGAATAGCAGATAATGGTGGGATTTATTCATTTCAACTTGCTGGTGGAAGTGTAGTTCCAGTTAGTCAAGGAGATGGTATAGCTGCCATTATCAGAACAGTTACTTTTGGTACCCAACCGGCTGGTGAAATGATAACAGATCTCTTCACTACTGCTAATGCTGACTATGCAGAATATTATGAGTGGGAAGATGGTAATATTAATAATGAATTTAGAGTGGGTCATTTTGTTGCGCTAACAAAATCAAGCACTATAACATTTGCATCATCTTCTCAAGATTGTATTGGTGTAACATCAAAAACAGCTTGTATTATTGGTGATTCTGCTGAACTTGGATGGAGTAAAACCAATCTTACATCTGACTATGGAGAACTATTAACTGTAGATAACTATCAAATTGTTATGGATCCTATTTTAAGAGAGTATGGGCTGGTATATGAGTCCGTAAATACATCTAAAGATGAAATACTTAAAGATATTAGTGCATTGATTCAATCTACTTTAACTACAAAGTTAGTTGCTAAATTCAACGAACTTGGTAATGATTATGATAATGTGCCTGTAAGCTTAACGGATTTGACGGAAAGCCATTACAAGGACTTTACTGGTGATAGACCAGGATTATCTGCAATAAGTGAATTAGTTGATATTATCGAACTTGAAATTTTAAATAAACTTAAAAATGTAAGTCCTGTACAGGCCACTGTTACTAATGATAACTATGATCCATCTGCTGAATATATTCCTAGGTCACAACGTAAAGAGTGGATTCCTGTTGGTATGCTTGGAAAGATTTACGTTAATGATAATGGTAATTGTGTTCCTGGTGATAGGTGTGATTGTGGTCCTGGAGGAATAGCTGTACCCGGTACATCTTGGAGAGTTATGGAAAGAGTTGCTAACCGCAACGTGATTAGAATATTATTCCATCTCAAATAAGTAAATTAAATTACTTATAAAATATTATGTTAGATAAATATATTATATAATATAT
>JASFYV010000088.1:0-4422 GCA_045046925.1 Candidatus Marithrix sp.
AGAAAAAAGTTAAACAAAAAGAGGGTGAAATAATCACCCTCTTTAATATTCTGTCAATTTTATTTTTAAATATGAATTACTTCATCATAAGCTGCAGCTGCAGCTTCCATTATTGCTTCCGACATTGTTGGATGCGGATGAATTGATTTTATTAATTCATGTCCTGTAGTTTCTAATTTTTTAGCAACTACAAGTTCTGCTATCATTTCTGTAACGTTTGCGCCTATTAGATGTGCGCCTAATAGTTCTCCGTATTTTTCATCAAAAACTAATTTTACAAATCCATCTTTTTCTCCTGCGGCACTTGCTTTACCCGAAGCTGTGAATGGAAATTTTCCAACTTTAATTTCATATCCCACTTCTTTTGCTTTTTCCTCTGTTAATCCTACAGAAGCAACTTCAGGAGTTGTATATGTACATCCAGGTATATTATTATAATTTATTGGCTCAACTTCCAAACCTGATATTTTTTCTACACATGTTATTCCTTCAGCTGAAGCAACATGAGCTAATGCGGGCCCATGAACTATATCACCAATAGCATAAACTCCATCCACGTTAGTTTTATAATAATCGTCAACTTTTACTTTACCGTTTTCCAGTTCAATTCCTAATTCTTCGATACCAATATTTTCAATATTTGGAGTTACACCAACTGCGGATAATACTATCTCAGCCTCTTTCGTTTCTTCGCCTTTTTTCGTTTTAATAACAACTTTACAAAGTTCTCCACTGGTATCAACAGATTCTACTGAAGAACCAACCATAACCTTTATACCTGCCTTTTTAAAAGAACGGCCTAACTGCTTCGAAACATCAATATCTTCAATAGGAACAATACTTGGTAAAAACTCAACCAATGTTACTTCTGTTCCAATTGCGTTGTAGAAATTAGCAAACTCACTACCAATAGCTCCAGAACCAACAACAACCATTGATTTTGGTTGTTTTGGCAAGGTCATAGCTTCGCGATAACCAATAATTTTTTTCCCGTCTTGTTTTAGATTTGGGAGTTCTTTTGATCGTGCCCCTGTAGCTAAAATAATATGCTTTGCAGTAATTTCCTGAACATTCCCTTCTGCATCAGTAACCTCAACATTTCCATTTCCTTTTAACTTACCAAAACCGGCTACATGCTCAATTTTATTTTTTTTGAAAAGAAACTGAATCCCTTTACTCATTCCTTCAGCAACACCGCGGCTTCGTTCAACCATTTTCCCAAAATCAGCTTTTACTTCTCCTTCAATACTAATGCCATAATCGGCTGCATGTTTCATATAATTAAAAACCTGCCCACTCTTCAGTAATGCTTTTGTTGGAATACAGCCCCAATTAAGGCAAATACCTCCTAACTCTGATTTCTCAACTACTCCTACCTTCATTCCTAATTGTGATGCTCTGATTGCAGCTACATAACCTCCCGGTCCGCTACCTAATATAATTAAATCGTAAGTCATTTGAATTATTTTTTTGTTTAACTTATTAATTAAATTTTATGCGAAATTATATCTTATTTATCTGAAATTAATATATTATAACTAAGAGCTTATATTCCTTTCCAGAACTTAAACCTCCATAACCAATATAGGTTATGTGCTTAACGGATTTATTTAATACTTAATTTTTTTGATAATATCTTCCATAAGACTAAAAATGATATCCGCTTTGCACTTTTTTATTAGATCTTCTGTTTCTTAAGGTTGATTTTCCTTTTAAGTAATTGAATGGTTTTAGCTAAAATAAATATCATTACTAAAGAAAAAATAATAGATGCTCCTGAAGGAATATTAATTTTATATGATAAAACTAAACCAAGAAAAGCACCAACAAGACCTATAACAATTGAAAATATAATAATGTTTTTAAAATCTTTAGTAAATAAGTTTGCAGTAGATTGTGGAATGGTTAATAATGAAATCACCAAAATTATACCTACTACTTTTATATTCAGTACTATAGTTAAAGCAACTAAACTAATTAAAACATAATTAATTAAATCAACTGCAATTTTGTGCGTTTTTGCAAATTCCTGATCGTATGAAATGAAAAGAATTATACGATAAAAGGAGATGAATACAATAATTAAAATCAGGCTTAAACCTGCCATCAACAGTATATCAAAGGTAGAAACAGTTAGTATACTTCCGAATAAATAAGACATTAAATTTGGAGCATAACCGGGGGTTAGAAATATAAACATTATTCCTATTGCCATTCCAAACGACCACAAAATCCCAATAACTGAATCTTCTCTAATATCTGTTCTTTTAGATACAAACTCGATTCCTAAAGCTGATAAAACTCCAAAAATTGCGGCTGAGATAATGGGATTTAAACCTAAAAAATATCCTATTCCTATTCCACCAAATGAAGCATGAGTTATTCCTCCACTCAGAAAAACCATACGGCGAGTTACTATATATGTACCTATTATACCACAACTTATGCTTGCCAGAATACCTGCCAATAAAGAATTAGTGATAAATTTATATTGTAATAATTCCGATATCATACTAATGATTATGTTTTTTTAATACTGTGTGTGGCACGTCTCCGTGAGAAATTAACTTTATCGGGCAATTGTATAATGCCAATTGTTCTTCGGATATTTTATTTGATTTATGATAATGTAGCTCTCGATTTACACAAGCTATAGTTTTAACATAACTTGCAATTGTTCCAACATCGTGAGTTACAATCACAATTGCCATTTCTTTGTTAAGCTCAATTAAAATTTCGTAAAGTTCTCCTTCGAATTGATTGTCGACAAAAGTATTTGGTTCGTCAAGGATTAATAAACGTGGTGAAGATACAATTGCTCTGGCAAGCAGCACTTTTTGCATTTGCCCCCCAGACAACTCTTCTATTGGCAATTTCTTCAAATCAAAAACTCCTAATCTTTTTAATATTTTATCTGCTTTTATTTTATCTGCTTTTGAATGCCTGATAAAAAAACCTGAATTATAAATTAGACCTGACAATACCACATCTCTAACTGTTATTGGAAATTTCTTGTCAATTTTATTTTGTTGTGGAAGATATCCTATTTTGTTATTTCTAGCAGTTTTTAAATCATCGCAAAAATGTACAGCACCTTTGAAAGGTTTTATTAAACCCAGAATTACTTTAAGTAATGTTGTTTTTCCTCCTCCATTCGGCCCTATAATTCCTATAAAATCATCGTCAAAGATGTCTAAGGAAACATCTTTTAATATTACCTCATCATTATATCCGGCGAAAACTGATTTTATCTCAACAATTTTACTCATTTAAATTTATTTTGTTAGCCGTGCCACGGCTCATCTATACAATCAAATCCAAGCATTCAATTAAAATATCTTTCGAAAAAGCCATATCACAGCTTGTAAAAACTATTTATCTAATATAAAGCCGTGGCACGGCTCACTATTTAATCAATATCAAGTATTCAATTAAACTACCATCTTTAAAGAAAGCCGTGCCACGGCTTGCAAAAACTATTCTATTCTGAATAGGATTTTACAATTTCGTCAACAATCATTTTTATGCTTGCATTCCAATTGTAAGCTAAAGGATCAATTTGCACAACTCTTCCATTTATTTCATTAGCAATTACTTCAGCATTATGTGTACTAAATTGATTTTGCACAAAAACAACTTTTATATTTTCTTCTTTTGCTATTTCTATTATCTCTTGAATATTTGCAGGTGTTGGCTGTTTGCCATCAATTTCGATTGTAATTTGCTCTAATCCGTAATCGCGTGCTATATAACTTAATGCCGGATGAAAAATTAAAAACTTTCGCCCTTGATAAGCCTGCAATTCTTTTTCAATATACGAATTTAAACTATCAATTTCATTAGTAAATGCTTTATAATTAATGTCAAACTCAGATTTTGATTCAGGATATTGTTTCACAAAATATTGATAAATCAAGTCTGTTAGCTTTTTAACTTCCTTTGGCGATGTCCAAATATGAGGATCAACACCATGATGATGATGACCTGCCGGATTATAATTTGTTTTGTGATTATGTTCTGATTCTATTAATTCTGTATTCACAGAAAGATCAATAATATCCATTTCGGTATTTAAATTTTGCAATTTACTCATCCAAACTTTCTCAAACTCGATATGCCCGATTCGAATATATGTTATTGACGTAGATAATTCTTTCATTTGTCTCGGACTTGGCTCATAAGTAACAGGACTTGCTCCCGGAGGAATCATTACATTAATATCAAATTTATCTCCAAGTATTTTTTCTACAAAATATTTTTGGGGTAATACACTAACAGTTATAGACTGTTTATTGGATTTTTGATTTGGAGTTTGGTTTGAGCAGGAAATTAAACCTAGTGCTACCAATAAAGCGATAAAAATTTTCTTCATCTATTGTTTTATTTAGAATTGGTAAAAATAATAAATATAAAAGAAAAACA
>JASFYV010000089.1:0-4828 GCA_045046925.1 Candidatus Marithrix sp.
ACTATATTATAATATAGTTTTAATAATATTAGCCATACATGTGTCTATAACTAAACATTCCAAAAATAGCACATGAGATAGCACTTAAAATAATTAGTCTTCCAGGTTTAATAATTCCTCTTTTTGAGATATCATGATATCTCACCTGAAATACTTCTGACCTAGGATAAAGTGGGACTGATTGTGATAATTTATCTTTCAAAAATTCTTTACAATTTTCTTCAGATTCTACCAATGGATCAATAGAATCTGAAGAAATAATACATTTTTGTTCATAATCAAGTGTGGCTATCATAATTGGACATTTAAGTAATTTAGCAATGTGATAATAGCCAGTGCGCCATTCTACTTTCTTAATAGATCCTTTTGGTGAAATTAAGAAAGCAAACTTATCAAACTTATCCAACTCTTCAGCAATTCTAACAGTTCCATTACTTCCTCTGTTTTCTAATTTAGATGATGGAATACCTCCTAACTTTGTTAATAATCCACCAGCATATTTAAATGCTTGAGGCTTTATTAAAGTTTTAATAAATCCAATCTTATTATGATATGCTAAGGTATATAATAACAGAATAAAAAAATCTACATATGATGTGTGTGCATAAATACAGACCACCCTATTGTGGTCTGCAACTCTATTAAGTACTTTTGGTTTTATTGGACTCCATCCCATACCAAAAAGTAAAGTTTTAGCTATTACGCTAACTCCAAATCTAACAGGATTAAATAAAATCATTTATTAATGATTTTATGTCATTTTTATGTCATAAAATGAAATTTACTATAATATAAAAATTGATTTTTTATTTAGTAATTATACTTAGCTTTACTCAAAAATATACTTTTTAAATAAAACCAAACCCAAGAACTAAAACAAGCAAACTAAAACTATGGCTACTAAAACTGTTATCAAATCTATGAGTACCTCTGAAATGGCTAATTTCCTCCGACTTATCCCTGTTGGTGATCCTAAATTGGAAATTGATATTGTTCGTAATAAGTATGAGACTGAGAAATCTGTATTCTATTCACTTAATATGAAATATGTTGACCCTACAGATTCTTCTAAGAATTATAATATTGGGAAATGGATTCGCTTTCAAGCTTCTATTCCCGCATTTGAAGATCAACTTAAGTTATATACTACTAGATTGGCTAATAAAGCTGCTAATCCAGGTCTTTCTCAAGTTTATGCTCCAGATGGATCCGTTAATATCTTTATGAGTCGAGGTAATATGGAAGCTGCAGGAAATGAAAATGTATTTGAATTTACTGAAGAACTTACCAAACATCTAGTGTTTCATATTAAGAAATTGAAGAATTCTTCTGGAGCCACTATGGAACTAATTCCCATTGAAGTAACTACTGAGAAAGGTAGTGGTATTCCTATGACCTTTAACTTTATTAATGATGTTAAATTCCGTAATAATGACCACCCTCAAAATGGTTATAATATGACTAAGTTATTTGATAGTAAAAATAACCAAGCATTGAGACATCCAACTGCTGAAGATGACGAAGTTCCTAATCGTGGTGGTAACAATTTTAATGATAAATTTGTAGCTAACTATAATTTGGGTAACGTTCATGAATTGATTAAATCTGGTAACTTGATTAACCCTGGTAAATTCAAGCTTGATTTCCGTGCTCCTAAAGATAGTGTTGGTGGAAAACCACGAGACGGTCAGTTAATCAAGATTAAGTATGTTATTATGGAAGCTACTATTGACCGTACTGTGTTCAATTCTTATGATCGTAGCGATGAGTTGAAGAAGTTGAAGCCTGAAATTGATGAGTTTTCTTCAAGATTTCAACATAACGAAGAGTCCAAAGTTGAAGAAGATGTTAAATCTTCTCAATTAACAGAAAGTGATATTCAACAGCAAATGGCTAGTATGTACTCTACTGAAACTACTACTTCTGTTCCAGCTATTCCAGTTAAGTCTCAAGGTAAAGTCCCGACCATTACTACTACTAAAATGCATAACATCAATATGAGTGAGTTTGTTAGCGGAGCTCCTGCACGCGTATAACTTTTTAAAAAACTTTTTTTAAACTAAACTTTTTATATAACAATTATATAAAAACTAATATATCTTAAAATGTTAAATCAAGTCAAAAAGGTAGTCTCTGGTTGTAAAAACTACATAATGCGCTCAATTAATTTAACAAAGGAATTAGATCCCTTAGAAGAAGTTGATCTTCTCTCAGCACAAGAACTTAAACTAAGTAAAGATTTAGACAGAACTCATGAAATATGGAGCCATAAAGAATTTACTAAATGGACAGATCATTATAACGTTGAATTATATAGTATGTATCATGAATTTATTCATGATAATGAAAAGATTGATTATGAAACATTTATAAAAATTGCATATCAATGTACTGAGACCTCATTTTGTTATAAAATGCATAAGCATATTAAACCGCTAGTCTGAAAAGATGTCAGACTACGACTCCGATAGCGATAAGGATTTATTTGAATATCCTATATTGAACGAATATGAAAAGGTCGATTATGTATATGATTTGATGGAGAAACTACAACTCTATTGTGAGGAAAATACACTACCAATCTTCAATAAAAGAAATACTACTCAAATTGCACTTGAAATACTATTATAATATAAATTTTAAAAATGAATTTTTAAAATTCAGTTGATTTTGTTTAAAAAAACCACTAATGAACCAGGATTATTCAAAACTAGCCACCACTTTTGCTAGTAAATATGAGCTGATTAAATGGGCGGTTTCTAAAGACAATAAATTTTTATATTGGTATTTAGTTAGAGATAGTAATATAATTAATCAAAGTTTGCTACAAAGTGTAGCAACTGTTGGTAATTTAACAGCACTTCAAATAATAGTTTATATTGGCAAAATAAGTCCAAATGGACTTGTTTCAATTGAAGCAGCTACACACAACCATCAGCATATTTTGAAATGGTTACTAAAGAATAAATATGAGATTGATATTAATGCTATCGCTGCAGCTGCAGGAGCAAATCATTTTAAATTAGTGAAATGGATGTTAAATGAAGGCATTCACTATAATGAAAGTGTCTTATCACAAGCTGTTCTAGTTGGTAATAGTGAAATGGTCTCATATTTACTTAAAAATATTAATAAATTAGACCACTGGTCTCCAGATTTAGCTGCTAAATATGGTAATTTTGAAATACTTAATCTATTAATACAATATAGAATTAACCCTACATCTTTAGGGTTTGAATTAGCAGCCATGAATGGTCAATTGGAAATGGTTAAATATTTATTTGACTTAAAAGTCAGGCCAGATAAAGATATTTCAATTGATGTGGCAGAAAATGGCCATATAGATATTATTGAATTTATGATTGATAACTTAACACTTGATAAAGAAGTTTTAAGTTGGTACATTAGCAACTTCTTTTAAAAAAATAAATTTATAATTTATAAATTTATATATTATGCTTGTATTTACTCATTATAAGCACCAGATTCATCAGTGGTTACGTTAGCATTGGCTTCTTCTAATACTTCATTTGAAATTTTATCATTAGAAGGAACTGGGTCAATATTTAATGATTCGTTAAAGGCTCCCTTAAGTGCATCCATTATCCCACCCTCAGCACTCATTTTAGTAACACTTTCTAAAATATCAGGCAACCCTTCAGCATTCTTGAAGGTATCAACCACACCACTCATTAAGTTTTGCATTTGTTGATTATTAAATGCAGATCCAATGCTATTAATTACATCTTGATCTGATGGAATCTTAACATTGGAAGGAGGTTCAATACCCATACTCTTCATACAATTCATAGCTACATCAAAAATTCCTTTCAATCCAGAAGTCTCTCCATTTGAGTTATTAGAAGTTGATGGTTTATTAACAGTTTTAGATTTAACTTGAAGCTCGGTTTCCAATTGAGTCACTAGAACGCCAAGCTGATCATGGTCATCACCTTCAGTTAAATGGTAGAAAATTCTCAACAAATGTAATAGGATAATACTAGGCCTAATTAAATTTTTCTTAGACGAATCATCAATAAAAGATTCTGAAAAATCTTTAATATTATTTTCAGAATCTCTTTTCAATTCACAAGCAATCAAATAAATATCACTTAAATCTATAGTAATTCCTTCACATTTAGCTACTAGTTCTCTATTACCTTCCCCAAGTTGAATATAAATATTATCTCTCCTAAGCCACCTATCATCTTCCAAACAATGGAGAATCGATTTTCTATGCTTTCCAAATAAAGTTTCAAAATACCTGAAATGTTTTTCAGGTTCAGATTTTTCATATAAACTCATATATCGTTTCAAATGTGTAAGTTCATCTGGGTTCTTACCATGGTTTACCATGGTACCATGCTTAAAATGGATAGTTTTAATACATTGAGAAGTTAAAGCTCTAAATTCTTTATCAAAGAGATCGGTCTTATCACTGTTAAACATTATGATCAATATTTGAAGTTAAAAATAATAATATTTAGACATTTTGGTAAATACTCAAAATAGATTATGGATACAGATACATATAGAATAATAATTGAAAGTCCATTTATACCAAGAAGTATAGTATCGTATGGATTAATTGTTTACTGTATTAAAACCAATAAATGGTTATTAACTCAAAGAAAACATAGCATAGAATTTTTATTATATTTTGGTGGAGATTATAGAGTATCTTACTTAACATTACTGCTATCATATATCACTTCAGATGAAGCTAAAATTATTAAAATGTGTTTAAAAAATCCTGAATATATATTCAGGAAAATATATATTCAAGACTTAGAACTATTTCCAAATGATCTTGAATATGCATATTCAA
>JASFYV010000090.1:0-5385 GCA_045046925.1 Candidatus Marithrix sp.
AGAGAACTGGTGTTCGTGATTATGAAAAATATTCAAAAATGGCGCTTGATGACGAGCTTGATGATACTCCTGTAGAAGCTAAGAATAATAAAAAGGAGAGTAATTAATGAATCAAAATAAAAAATCCATTAGAGTAGCAGGCTGCGAGAGCTCTCTACTGAAGAGTCCTTTTTGGACGAGTTCAATAAGGAGTAATTAATATGAATAACAAACTTATAATGTCTGCTGTGATGTTAGCTGTTGTAATATTTGGTATTGTTTACGCTGTTGCTGATCAATATATTGGCGATGACACGATTAATATTTTATCTATGATAGCAGCTGGTATTATCGTTGGACTTACAGCAATGGTTATGGTTCAATACCTAAACCAAATTAAAAATGATAGAGCAACTGGTGAATTAGCTGAAGAAAATTGGGATGGAATTGGTGAATATAAAAACGAATTACCATTTGGTTGGGCAATTTCATTTTTATTAACAACAGTTTTTGCAATTTGGTACTTTTTGTCTGGTTACCCATTAAATGCTTTTTCTCAAATTGGGCAATACAACGAAGAGGTAAATATGCATAATGCGAAGTTTGAAACAACTTTTTCAAATGCTGATGAAGAAACTCTTAATGAAATGGGTGAATCAATTTTCTTAGTTCAATGTGCGCCTTGTCATGGTGTTAGTGGTGATGGAATTGAGGCAAGAGCTGCTGACTTTACAAAATGGGGAGCTGAAGAAGGAATTGTTAATTCAGTTTTACATGGCTCAAAAGGTTTAGGTTACGCAATGGGTGAAATGCCTTCTGGACTTTTAGATGAGCAAAGTGCAAAAGCAGTTTCATCATATATTATGGCAGAAATTTCAACTTATGGTAAAACAAAAAATCCTGATTTAGTAGCTACTGGTAAAGAACTTTATTCTGCATGTGCAGCTTGTCATGGAGATGATGGAAAAGGAATGTATGGCACGTCACCAGACTTAACAAAGTATGGAACGAGTACATTTGTTGCTGATGTATTACAAAGCGGTAAAAAAGGCTTTATTGGGGCAATGCCTACATATAAAGTTGAAGATGGTGTAATGACTCCAATTCAGCAACGTGCTGTTGGTACGTTTATTTCACACTTATCTAAATAGGGGGTTGGTATTATGAAAGAGAATCACAGAAATATATTCGCTCTTGATGGGATTGCTGGAATGTTAATTGCAACTATATTGTTATTAACAATTTTAGGAATATTAACAGTAAGTGCAATTTTTGCACAACGTGGTAGTGCTAAAGAATTTTATATAATCAAAGATGCACATCTTATTAAAGCAATTAGTACAGAAAACAATAAACACATTGTGTTAGTGAAATAAGGAACAGTTTATGAAAATAGAACAAATTATTATGGCTACATTATTTGTAGCTGTAGCCATCACTGTATGGTCTGTACTTACGTCAAATCATCTGTTCGTTGGTTAAATCTAAATTAACGTCCCTTTTGGGGCGTAGTGTGTTATTATTTTTGTTAGTTAGCTCATTACTTCAAGCAAAATTTATCTATAAAGATGAAATAATTAATTTAGATAAGTTCACACCTCTAGTTGAAACTATTGGACAAGAGTTGTTTGAAAAAACTGGTATTTCTTTATATTTAATGAATATAAAAGCAGTAGAAAATGAAATACTCATAAAAACAGAACAAAGAGTTTCACAAAATTTAAATAAACCATTTGTTTTGCTCAGTCTTTCAATAGGAGAAACTGAGCAAGGTAAAGTAGATATTTACGCAAGTCCTGAGATTTTATATACATTTGATAAAGATCAAGTTTTAAGCCCATACCCTTGGAGTGGAACAATTATTCCTATAATTACAAGTAAAATCAAGGGTGACGTGAGAGAAAAGTATGGTGCAGCAATGCTAAATGGTTACGCCGATATTGCTGAACAAATTGCGGATTCTTACAATATAGAGTTAGAAAGTGCATTAGGAAATTCTAATAAATATACTATTAATGTTTTTAGAGCTATTTTTTATGGTGTATTGATATTTGCACTAAGTTACTGGTTATATAGGAGATTTATAAAATGAGCAAAAGTGGAATTGAATGGCCAATTGGAATCACTCTTAGTACAATGGCAGTTATTTGGGCGTGTATTTACACAATAATGATCGCTTTAGACAACCCAGTAAGAATGGATAATAGTTTTTCAAAAAAGTATTATAATGTAGATAAAAATATTAATAAGTTTTTGTTAGAGCAAATTGAATTTTCAAAACATTACAGCGTTTCATTAATTAATAAACAACTAAAAGAAAAAGATACATTAAAATTCAAATTAGTAAGTAACGATAATTCAAAAGTAGAATCAGCAAAGTTAAAAGTTACACTAACACGTCCAGATACTGCTCAACATGATATTAAAATAGAATCAACATCAGATAAAGATGGAAATATTTTAATAAATGTGCCAAAACTAAATTTTGAAGGACGCTGGAATATTTTTACTTCAATAACTACTGGTGAGTTAAAGGGTTATTATAATTTAAAAGCAGATACAAGAGCGAAGCAAAGCTACTCAAAACCTACTCATATTCCTCTTTAAGAATTATCTAGTTTATTTAGTAGTTCAAGACCTATTTCTTTATCACCTTTTGATGCCATCATTTTAAATCTTGTTTGTGCATCAAATTGTGCTAATGCTACTGTTGCTAATTCATCAAAAAGTTTATTGAGACTTTGATGTTTTGTTTTAGTATATTCTTTTAATCTATCGTGTTTTTCATTAGCTATTGTCCCCTTTGGTGTTACTATTTTCACATTAAATTTGTTTACGCAATATATTGACTAAAAAATAGTAAGGCGAAATACCTTGCTATTGCTTTTAGCATAAATATCAGAGCATTTTGCCGTGATATTAAGAAAAATATAAATAGTTAAACATAAAATATTCTGATAATATTGAAAATATTACTCAAAAAAGATAAACCAATCAAGTTTATACAATTATGAAATATATACTTACAATTTAAATATATGATATTTGTTAGAATTCAGATTGTTTTGTATAAAATGCTTGATATTAAATAGTTATACAAAAGGAAAATGAAATATTGATTTATATTTTAATAGCAACAATAATTTTCGCAGCTATATTTATTCTAATATTTAAACCTTTTAATGAGTTAAGTTCAGATTTTTGGTTAAATGGATTAATAAATCTATCTACAGCAATAGGGTCAATAGGTGTTCTAACATTGTTATTTATACTTAACTTTAAAGAAATAGAAGAATATAATAATATATTTGACTACAGTGTAATTTTTATTATTTCTTCTTTATTAATACTTCTTATTTTATATATTTATTATGCTAATGAAAATCAAAAGGAAAAACAATATATTTATTTTCTTTCAGAATATTTAATGGGTATTGGTATAAATGGATTTATATTAGGAATAATATTAATGTACTCAGAAGATAGTTTATTAAAAGATATATTTACAAAATATTTCAATAATGAAGACATAGTTAAATTATTAAATGGTAATTCAAATATAGTTATTTTAATACTAAGTATAGGGTCAATGTTATCAGCAATACTTATTAATTCGTATATGGTAAGAAATAATAAGTATAACAAAACATAGGAGCTAATAAGTAGCCTAGCGGCGACTTATTAGCTCTATTCAACCGTTATACTCACAAAGAATATTATGAGCAAAAGCACTCAAGAAGAAAAAGAATATATGGTTAAAATCTCAATAAAATTGTTACAAGATTAAATGGGCAATACCCATCTTTCAAGAATTATATTTGGGCTACTCAACATATTTTAAGTGTTGGAGAAATTAACAATAATACAGACCAACTTGTTTTTGATATAATAAATAAAAAGATTTAAATATCTGCAGGAATAAAGATGCCAGAAATAAGCAGATTTTACGGAATTAGAATAACAATATATTTTGATGACCATCCGCCATCACACTTTCATGCAGAATATGGAGAACACGAAGCAGTTTTTTCTATAAAAGATGGAGAGATTATAAACGGAAAACTACCTAACACAGCTAATAAACTTGTGAAAAAATGGTACGGACTACAAAAAGAAAATATACTGAAAACTTGGGAACAAATTCAAAATGATGAAGTTTTTGATAAAGTCCCACCTTTAGACTAGGAGATTAAAATGATATTACATGTAACTAAAGCAGACTATATAAATGAATTTAAAATTAAAATTTTATTTAATGACGGGTTGGAAAAAATTGTTGATTTGAAAAATTATATTCTCTCAAAGAAACACCCATTTTTTCAACCGTTAAAACAAATTGATGAATTTAAAAAATTTTATGTTCATAAAACATTGGTATGGGATAACGGAGCAGATATAGCACCTGAATATTTACACGATAAGGTATAACAAATACGAGGAACTAATAATTTACCTAAAGGAAAATTATTGCTCTCGACAAACGTTATAGATATTTATTTAATCCCAAAAAAAGTTTTAATAAAAATCTTCTCTTCATCATTTATTAAAATAATTTTTGCAACTTCTTTTTTTAGCTCATTTAAAATAATCAGACTATCTTCATCTAATTTTAAATGAGTTTTTCCCCACTCTTTTTCTAAATCATCTAGTCTTTGAAAGACTTCAGAAGCTGGTGGTTTTTCTTTTACACCAGTGATTTTAGAGGTGATAGAAAAACCACCAAATCTTTTTTCAAGCTCAAAAGGCATGTGCTGTTTTAGTAAAGCATAAATTCGTTCAGACTTTGGCTCAGGCATGCTGTTTTTGATTAAAATTCCTCCAATGCTTATGAAGAAAATGAAGAATGCAATTAATAATAGGTTATTTTGTTTCATTGGGAATTATATCAAAAAATATTTTGTACTTTTCTACTCTAAACATGATATAATTTTTTTAAATATTTAACAATTAGGAAAATATTTTGAAAAAAATAATTATTTATATCATTCTGACTTTTTATACAAATTGTTTTGCTTACACTTATAATTTAACAGAAGGTTGGAATCTTCTAGGTACAACAGAAAGTCTCCAACTGTCTACGTTTGATAATAGTTGTGCTGAAATTATTTGGTCATATAATGGAGAATGGAAACAATACTCACCTAGTGATACAAATAACACCATCACTCAGCTTTCAGCTGGCATAGGTTTTTGGACAAATACTAATACAACTTGTCAAATAGATACAAACAATACTAACCCAAGTCAAGGTGAAAAACTTTATAGGAATGCTATTTCAAATAATAGTTCTTTTGCATGTGTTAATTGCCATGCTTTAACTGAACCAGCTGAAAATGGTTTTAGGCGGGCAGGTCATTTACTTGGTGATGCAACAAAACGTACAAGGTATAAAAATGATAAAACATC
>JASFYV010000091.1:0-12841 GCA_045046925.1 Candidatus Marithrix sp.
TTTTAGTGAGTCTATGTCGTTTGGTAAGTCTTTCATCTCTTTAGTTTACTATTTTTTGACTTTTTTGTACATACTTTTTTACATGGTAGGTAGTTACCTCCATTTAATAAAGTTATAGATATTTCATCAGCCTTATCAATAACATGATTATTAGTTACTACATAGCCAGCTTTAACATCAATAATCACTCCTGAGCCACGACTTTGTTTTTCTTGCCGTTGTTCTGGGATATTAAAAAAACGCCGAAAAAATGGGGTCATTAAACAGTGGATTATTTGATGAGCGAGTGTGAGTACTAGAGGAAATATTGACAATTGCTGGCATTACCTTTTCTAACATAGGAGCTAAACTTGGCAAAAGTTGACCATTTACTCTAGTTGGTAATTCAGCACAGGCTGATTGAAAAAATATTATTAAAATTAAATATATAGAGTTATAATTATTCATGTATATCTCCGATATTATGGATTAGTTTTAGATATTTGAAAGGGATTTTTAATATCAAATTTTATGAATTTTGTAAAGTGAATTGATTTGATAGTTTGGCAAATTCTACAAGAGTCAATGTTTCTCCCCGAATTTGTGGATCAATTCCAATTTCTTCTATAGTCTCAATATTAAGTATATTTTTTAAATTATTGCGTAAAGTTTTACGACGTTTAGAAAATGCGGCAGTCACAATTTTACTAAAATGTTGTTGATTAGTAATTTCTACTGGTGGAGTTGAATATGGAATCAGTTGTACAATACTAGATTGTACTTTGGGAGGAGGCCAAAAAGCTTCTGGCTCTACATCAAATAATTTATACATCTGATAATGATATTGTAAAATTACTGACAAACGTCCATAGTCAGAAGTAGCTGGAACTGCTATTAAACGTTCGACAACTTCTTTTTGCAACATAAAAGTCATATCTTGGACAAGATGCACATAATCCAACAGATAAAACAATAATTGAGTAGATATATTATAGGGTAGGTTACCGATAATTCTTAATGGAATAGGTTGTAATTGGTTGAAATCAAATTGTAGAATATCTTGATTATGAATTTGTAATTGTTTAATAGAATTCCATTGTTCAATAAGTATTTTAACTAAATCATTATCCAATTCTATTATATCTAATTGGCAATTAGCTTTAAGTAAATATTTTGTTAACGCACCTTTGCCAGGCCCTATTTCAACTATATGTTGTGCAGCAGTTGGAGATATTACATTGATAATACGTTGGATGATCTGGTCATCTTGTAAAAAATTCTGACCAAAACGTTTACGAGGGGAATGAGAAGTCATGATTATTATCAATGAGGAACTTGCAGTAAGTCCCTCAATTGATGATGCTATAATATATTATTTAGCAGCTTTTTCTTCAGCAGGAGCAGCACATGGATTAGCAGCAACTTCTTCAGTGGCGGCAGCAGCTTCACCTTCAGTAGTTGTAGCAGCACATGGGTTAGCAGTAGTAGCTTCAGTAGTTGTAGCTTCACCTTCAGTAGCAGCACATGGGTTAGTAGCTTCTGTAGTTTCAGCAGCAGCTTCGCCTTCAGTGGTAGCAGTAGCAGCACCACATGGGTTAGTAGTAGCTTCTGTAGTTTCAACAGCAGCTTCTGTAGCACCACATGGATTAGTAGCAGCAACTTCATCAGCAGCAATAGTGTTAACACTTAAGAAGGCTAATGGTAAGGTGATGGCAGCAGCAAATAAAACACGTAAAAATTTAGACATTATTTTCATTCCTCAATAAAATTATTTTATAGTTAATACTTGGATTATATCCACTCAGAATTTATATCAGATAAACTTTATAAATGACTGAGAGATAATATTTTACAAGCTTATTATATTTAAAGTCAAGTCTAAATTTAATTTTTTTTGAAAAACTACATAATATTTTTAATAATGTAATTACAAACATTTAAATTCAGTAACTTCAACTACCCAAGCTTTTCCTTCTCCAAGGTCTAATTGTTTTAAACCACCAACAACCTCAATATTTTCTGGACATTGAACTTCGTCTTTGGTATGTAAGATAATTTTAGTATCACCGACACTCATATAATCTTGTATACTTTCACCTCCAGTAAAACTTGGATCTGCTGTTGAAAAATATTCTGGTACATCAAACATTTCTACTCTAGGCCCAGAAGCTTTTATGGTTTTATCTTTACAACCTTCTAATGTACCAACATCTGTAGCAGCACATTCCTCTGCTGAAACTGACACTGTCATTATGGTATACAATAACCCAAAAATTAATGTTCGATATAAAAAATTCATTTAAACTTTCCCCCCAAATTTCCAATAATGTATATTAAGTAATTATTTCTAATGCCAATTAAGTTTATCATAGCTATACGTCTGCAAAAAAAATTACCAATTTAAGAAATTTTTCAATAAAGTTAAACCAACATGCTGGCTTTTTTCCGGATGAAATTGTACTGCAAACACATTGTCTTGTGCTATTGCTGAAACAAAATCAAGATTACCATAAGAAGTTATTCCTGCCACAACAGTATCATTGAGTGGAACAGCATAATAACTATGGACAAAATAAAATCTACTATCATTCGGTATATTAAGCCATAACGGATGATTTTGGGTTTGCTGAACTCTATTCCAACCCATATGAGGTATTTTGAGATTATCGCTATTATTTAAATCTAGTAGCTTATCAAAATTACGTACCGTACCTGTAGTCCAATTAAATCCGGTTATTCCACCATTTTCTTCGCTGCTAGTCAATAAAGTTTGCATACCCAAACAAATACCTAAAAAAGGTTTTTTATTGGCAAGAACTTGTTCTATTGCGGTTGCAATTCCAGTTTGTTTAAGCAAATCCATACAATTACCTATTGCCCCTTGCCCTGGAAACACAATTTTATCTGCTTTAATTATTACATCAGCTTCATTGCTAACAATAACTTGCCAGTCATTGCCTGCAACATGTTCTAAAGCTTTACTAACAGAACGTAAATTACTCATACCGTAATCAATAACGGTAACAGTTTTCATGTTATATTACCCTTTTATCTTTTCTAAAGTTATCTGGTCAATCTGTAGATTATTAGGCATCTTTAGTTG
The DNA here is from genome assembly GCA_045046925.1 of Candidatus Marithrix sp. GTDB lineage: Bacteria > Pseudomonadota > Gammaproteobacteria > Beggiatoales > Beggiatoaceae > DRQV01. The sequence goes on from JASFYV010000091.1 coordinate 3,083, forward strand.
GTTCTTCTTCTATAGATTTATTTTTTAAATGTATTACTAGTGGTTTTTCGGATTTTTCATGTTCAGGTAATAGTTCCATTGCTAAATTTTCTGGTAATGGTTGAACATGAGCATTTTGACGTTGAATTTCTTCAGTAATCAGATCACGAATTTTATTTTTTCTACAAAAAAATACTGGAATTTCTACTCCAAACATCAAGCGATAAGTTGCTGAAAATGGTAAAATTGGAATAGAAACAAGTACAGCACAAGCAATAATCAATCCAGCTATTTTGAGGATAGCAATTTCATTGGATTCTGCTGGTAAATTTAAAAATTCTAACAAATTTGATTCTGTCAAAATCATCAATATTTCTGAGTAATACGGCTGAATATGATAAGCAAGCACAGCACTTAAAAAAGCAATCCCTACCAGAACAAAATCTGCAAACAAACGAATTATAAACCATAATAAATAAATACTTATAAAAACTAAACAAGCTATGACAATTGGTGAATCCATCATTTTATTTTCCTAAAGTGAATTTTAAACTATGTCAAATTTTATTGCCCCAGTCCATTTAGAATTATATTTTTCTAAAGTTTTCACTCTAATATTAATTATATTACACAATGGGACATTTTTGTTATTATTACTTTTAATATTACCTATTTTTATTAAAATATTTATTAGTCTATTGATTTTAATAAGTGCATTATACACGACCCGTAAACATTTGTTATATATTAATCACCCTCTACACGGATGTACATTATACTATGATGAAACGTTACGTTGTATTAAAATACAATTAAAATCAGGTCAAAAAGTTAATATTGCTCATAAAATTTATATTAATCCTCAATTAGTCATCTTGAAGATAGATGGATATTTTGATAGACTGATTATTTTTAAAGATGCTTTGGACATAAAGACTTTTCGTTATTTACGAGTATATTTGCAACATGCCAATATTTGCGATAATTGAAATTATGAATTAGTCTATGTAGTTTGTAGTATATAAATTAACAATTCTGAAATATTTTATTTAAATTTAAAATATCTTATTTCAATCCGATTTTAACCAAATTAAATAATAGGAGACTTTTATGAATTTAACTATAAAGGCCTTATCTTATTCCTTATTTTTTATTATGACCTCAGTAATGGCAGGTGAATCTGGCTTACTAATCGGTTTACGTTATGGTTCTAACTATAATACGACAGCCGAAACCATAAATGAAAATACATTAGAAGGAATATATGAACCAGCATCTTATCGTACTTTTTTATTGAGAGCAGAAAATGGTCAAATTGAATTAATCGCTGAACGAACTAATTTATTATTGCCAAGAGATGATGGCTTTTGGCGAATTGACGTTCAACATAGTAATTATAATAACTTTAATGAGGATTTTATCTGGATTAATCCAGCCCCTGATTATGATGCTTTACCAGACCCTTTTTTAGCTGAACAAGAAGGAACTAAGGCATTTGACATTTCAATGTTAGTTTCTAAACGAGGTATTGACTCTGAAGTTGGAGAATATTGCAGAGGTCATATTTCACGAGACATTTTATTTGTTGGAACTAATTATTTATCAGTTGGTTATACTCGTAATGAAGTTTGTGATAGTTTTGATATAGATGGTGGAATGGAAAGTTCTTTACAAATATTATCCTTACAAGAACTTAAATCTGTAAAAATAGATACTCTATTAGATTCCAATGCTAATCAAGTTTTTATGGATACTGTGACTAAATATAAAAATGATGATTTAGGTGATTTTAGTGGTGGTATTATGCGTTATCAAGGTCAATGGGTTGTTAAAGGACACTTGCCAGTACCAGATGAAACCAAATATAAAAACTTTATTGTTCCAGTAGCATTTAATAAGAATATAACTACAGATATTTATCCTGATTGGAAAACGATTAAAGAACATACACCTAACGCGATAGATGCCTTAGTATCTCCACATAAAGATTTATTGATAGTATTTACTGATTCAGGAGAATTATTGGCTTTTAACATTAAAGAAACTAAAATTAGTCAACAACCTGCATTGCATATTTTATTTAAGCAACCTGTCTCTTTAGTGATGTCTTATTGGACAGAAGGTCAATATGTATCAAATTGGATGCAGGAAATTCAAAATCTAGGCCCTGATCCACAGCAAAGTTGGTTTACAACCGCTAATATTCCTAGTAAGAAAAAACCTGCTAAAATTACTGGCGTTGTTATAGCAAAAAATTTGAATGTAAATCAAAGTATTGGTCAATATTCTAAATTGATTGCTAAGATTCAACAAGGTGATAAAATAAATATTTTAGATGTATTAGGCAAATGGTATAAAATAAAATTAGCTAATAATACAATTGGTTATGCTCATAATGATAGTATAAAAATCTTGCCTCAGTTACCTTATGTAAATCAAGCTTGTCCAATTGATAATTGTAGTTATGGTAAATGGCAATTAAATAAACCTACTATTCTCTATTCTGATTCATCACTGAAATCAGATGCAATAACAACATTAGCCGCTAAACAGTCTATTCAAGCTTTGCGTGGTGAAATTCATACTTCACAGTTTGGTGAAATCGAAGTAAATAAAACTGAAATTCAAGATAATGACTTAACTTTGAAAAAAGGCGATAAATTATTTGACTTAGCAGCAATCAGCTTAGATGTGCATAATGTATGGTTTAATGGTAGTATTTACCAATTAAAAAATGGTTGGAATGCTAATATTGTCAGTGAAAAAGCAGTTTGGGGAAAACCAGTAACTAAGCGATTATCAGATTGGTGGGTTAAAGTCGAACTGCCAGAACAAGGGCTTAGTGGTTGGATCGTTAATCCAGATGCTGAGGGTATTACTAAGTAATATTATGCAATCGGTGGAATATTGTTTTCAAATTTTATTTGGTAACACAATGTTTCAGAAGCTCTGCTTTAATTATATTCCATCGATTTCGTCGGTAGCTATTCATATTTAATCTCTTTGGGATTTATATAGCGTTTCCCGATTCAGTTAAATACAACCTCCCCTAATATCCCCTCCTTAAATAAGGAGGGTACGCAAGGGGTGGTTATTGTAAACGGGAAATTCTATATATCAATAGCCATGGGTGAAATGGAATTTTATTCAATTGGCAACCAAACTGAAAAAGTACTACCTTTTCCAAGCTCACTGTCAACTTCAATTTTACCTTCATGTTTTTCGATAATTTTTTTCACAATATCCAATCCTAATCCACTACCTTCTCCAGCAGCTTTAGTAGTAAAAAATGGGGCAAAGATTTTTTCTTTAATTTCAGCAGACATTCCTTCACCATTATCAGTCATAGAAACTACCGCATAATTAGCTTGACTAGTAATAGTCACTTTTAAAATACCTTTATAATTCATTGCTTGTAAGGCATTATGTAAAATATTAGTCCAAACTTGGTTTAATTCATCTGGATAACCAAAAATTTGAGTAATATTATCATCATATTCCTTAATTAATTCAACACCATGTTTAAGTTGATTATGATATAGCGTAAAAATAGTTTCTAAACCTTTTTGTAAATCAACTGCAATTTTTTCACTACTTTGATCATATCTAGCAAATGTTTTTAAAGCAAAAATAACTTTAGAAGCTCGCCCAACTGCAGTAATAATATTATCTGTACTTCTGGTTAAAGTAGAAATTTTATAAGCAATCTCAAATATAAATTCGCTATTTTCTGCTTGTAATAATGGGGAATATTGTTCTACTTGCGAACAAACGCCTAAGCTAATAAAAGTATCAGCAAAATGTCTTGGATTTTTAATTTCACTTTGTTGTAATTCAGCAATAATAATTTTTTTTGCAGCTCTTTTTTCTTTAGAAGTTAATACGGTTTGATTTTGAGCTGAATGTTCTAATAATATGAAAAAAACCTGTTGTTGATTAGAAGTGAGAACTTTAAGTAATTTAGGAAATTGTTTCAATACTTGGGTTAAACCAGTAGAAAGTGTACCGGCTGACGAATTAATCGCACCTAATGGAGTATTTATCTCATGAGCTATACCTGCTACTAATTGCCCTAATGCTGCCATTTTTTCACTTTGGATAAGCTCTTGGCGAGTCCTAGTCAATTCATCAACTTTATCATTTAATTGAGTAGTTCTTTCGACTACACGTTGTTCTAATTGCTGATTTAAATTAGTTAATTTTTCTTGTTGTTCAGAAATTTGTCCTGCCATATTATTAAATTCTTGGCTTAAAATTCCAAATTCACCTTTAAAATTAATACTACGTTTATCATAATTTCCATTAGCAAATGCTTGTATAATTTCTGTAATATGCGTTAGTGGATATACAACATTACGTCGGATTAATAACATTACTAGAATAAAAATAGTAATAAATCCAATCGATTGTAATAAAATACTTTGTTGAAATGACTGCCAAACTGTATCTAAAAGTGTAGTAGCTGGTACTTTGATACTTAGAACTCCACGTAAATCACCAACTTTATAATTCCAAGCAGAATCATATAATTTACGAATAGTTTCTGGAGCATCCTCACGTTTACCATGACATTTTATACAATATTTTTCAATCCAAATTGGACGAGCATATAGATAAAAAGGTTTGCCATCTGATTTTGTAAATGGTTTAAACAATAATTTCTCATCTGGATTATTCCTAAAATAAGCCATTGCTTCCAATTCAATTTCGTCGGCAGCATGGTCAGAATTACGTGGCTGATCAGAAACATTATTGAAAGTAAAACCAGATTTATCCCAATTTGGATAGTCTTCAGAAATTCTACCTAAAGCATGAGCTGGCAAAAAACCAACTGTTTTTTCTGTTAATTCAATACCACTATCAAGAAATTGATGGTGATAAATACGTCTAGTTGCCATTAATAGGCTTCTGACTTTTTCCGCCTGAGTTTGCAATTCATATTTTTCATGCTGAATTTTTGTCTGATAATCTACTAATGCAACTCCAATAAATGTTAATAGTAAAATTATACCAATAACCAGCAACAATTTAGTTTGGATTTTCATAATATGCTCATTTTAAACTAAAAAATTAATAATTCTAGTAAATATATTTTTTATTGTATTAGGGTAATATGTTACATGTTGTTTTAACTTTACTTTATCTGTCATTCTCATTCTATTACCCTCGAAAAGAGGTCCGACAACTAGAAATTCATCAGTTTTTACTTTTTCTATTACCGGTTGTAAATTTATTTGCAGTTCTTGCTGAATAAACTCTAAAGTTTCAATTGGTTGACCAACTAATTTTTCGTATTTAACTTTGATAATTTTATATTTTTTGCTTAATTTAAAAATAGTAAATTTACATAATAAGTTGACTGATAAATAATAAATATTAGCGGCTAACCAAGATTTAGATGCTTGAGTAATCCCTTGTTTAGAAAATGAATTTACTACTCCTCTGGGATCACGTTGTAAATAAATAAAATCAATATCACAGTCAAGAATTTCAGCCAATTTTAAAGCTCTAGCCGGATATTTAGAAGAATCTACTATGATTGATTGCTCTATATTCTCAAATATCGTGGTATTTAACTTAGTAATGAAATTACTGTAAATATCAAATTCATTTTTGTTGAAACTAAATTTTAAAAAATTATTATGATATTCATAACCTGAAACAATATCTTTTATTTTTTGTAATTCAAATTCAGTTGGAAATTTTGTTTCTAACTTAGCTTTAATATTTTCCCAAAATACTCGGGTTGGAGAACCTTTTTTATGCCGCCAATAAGTTGGGCTACCATCTCTTATAACATAGCGATTTAATTCTCCACAACTTAAAATATCGCTACCATTACCAAGTAAAATATCTAAAATAGTTGAGCCACTTCTGCCAGCACTTATAATATATATAATTTTCATAAGTATAAGTTCAAGTAATTTTTGCCTTTATTTCTAAGTAATTTATGAATTGCACAATCTGATAAATTAAATGTCATTCGTAAATTCATTATATCCTACGTTAAATCTTAATGTCATTTTAGTTAGAGCAACCATAAAGAATTGCCTCTACGTGAATATTATGAAATGCAAAAAACCATGCTATCTTACTAATTAAAATAAATCAAATTTTGCGGATATTTTACATTATTGATGTTTTAAAGATGGCTAACAAACTTTTTACAGAACTGTTAAAATATATAATTGATAGGATAATATTAACAATCTAAACATTAATCACATATGCAAAAATTTATAGTTAAACCAGGCGGTGAGATACGTGGCACTATTCGAGTTCCAGGTGATAAATCAATTTCTCATCGAGTTGTTATGCTCGGGGCTTTAGCAAAAGGGATTACTCAAATTAGTGGCTGTTTAGAAGCAGAAGATACTTTAAGTACTATGGCTGCTTTTAAAGCTATGGGGGTATCCATTGAAAAAAATAGTCAAGGACAAATTATTATCTACGGAGTAGGTCTGCATGGTTTACAACCTCCAACTGAGCCTTTGTATATTGGTAATTCCGGCACTACTATGCGATTAATGGCTGGCTTAATGGCTGGTCAAAAATTTTCGGTTGAAATGGGTGGGGATGAATCTCTATTACAGCGTCCCATGACTAGAGTTACCAAACCGTTAACTACAATGGGAGCTAAAATTTTAGTTGCTGATAATGGAACTCCACCACTGATAATATTAGGTAAACAAGATTTACAAGGAATTGACTATGATATGCCGATTGCTAGTGCCCAAGTTAAATCCTGTCTATTGTTAGCTGGTATGTATGCTAGTGGTAAAACTTGCGTTATAGAGCCTTCACCTACTAGAGACCATACTGAACGTCTATTGTTAGGATTTGGCTATTTGGTTAACAGAGAAGGCAATAAAGTATGTTTAAAAGGTGGTGGGCAATTATATGGTAAATCAATTGATATACCTGCTGACATTTCATCAGCCGCATTTTTCATAGTCGCTGCTTGTATTGCTAAAAATTCTGAAATATTGCTGGAACATGTTGGTGTTAATCCTACTCGTACTGGAGTTATTGATATTTTACAACGAATGGGAGCTAATATTAAACTATATAACCAACGTGAAATAAATGGGGAACCAATAGCAGATATTCGTGTGCGTTCTAGTGACTTACATGGAATAAACATTACCAAAGAACAAGTTCCATTAGCAATAGATGAATTTCCAATTTTATTCATTGCCGCAGCTTGTGCAGAAGGTAAAACAGTATTAACTGGTGCTGAAGAATTACGAGTAAAGGAAAGTGATCGAATTCAAGTGATGGCAGATGGATTGCAAAAATTAGGTATAAATGCTGAACCACAATTAGATGGTATAATTATACAAGGTGGTAAAATACGAGGTGGAGTGATAAATAGTCATGGCGATCATAGGATTGCAATGTCATTTGCTATAGCAGCTTTACGCGCCAATGGTACTATAAATATTGAAGACTGTGCTAATGTGGCTACTTCATTCCCTAACTTTGTTAATTTGGCACAACATGTTGGTATTAAAATAAAACAATTAAATTAGCTGTTAACTTAACTAAATAGTATATAATTTACTTAGGTTAACTCTAAAAATTTTAAGAAATGAAAGAATTATTTAAATATACAGAACTTATTTTATATAAAACTTATGCTGATTTAAAAGCAGAAACTGAACGTACTTACTTGGGTTTCCTATGGTGGATATTTGAACCAATAATGTATATGACTGTTTTTTATGTATTTTTTGGTATATTGTTAGGCCATAGAACTGATGATTATGTGCCATTTTTATTAATAGGATTGACTTCTTGGCAATGGCTCAAGTCTTGTTTATCGCATGGGGCAGAAACAATTCGAGGAGCAACCTCATTAATGCAGCAAGTGAATTTACCCAAAATAGTATTTCCTATTATTTTGGTTCTCACCGACACAGTTAAATTTCTGTTTATACTAGCTTTATTGTTAGTATTTTTATGGTTATATGGGTATGGTGTTGGCATAGCTTATTTAGCATTACCACTAGTTTTAATGGTGCAAATGCTATTCGTATTAGCTTTTACCTTCTTTTTAGCAGCAGTAATTCCTTTTGTACCAGACTTACGTTTTGTTGTGGAAAATATTCTATTAGCTTTATTTTTTATGTCTGGAGTGATGATAAGTGCTGATATAGTTCCAGAAGCCTATAAAAGCTATTATTATTTAAATCCGATTGTTACCATTATAGAATCCTATCGTGACATTTTAATGCACAACATATGGCCAAATAATATGGCGTTATTCGTTATTTCCATAATTTCACTTATTTGCATCTGGTTAGGAGCAAAATTAATTGCTAAATTTGAATATATTTATCCAAAAATAATGATATGAAACAAGAACCAATTTTATCACTACGCAATGTAGGTATCTATTACAAACGTAAGAGAGGCATATTTGGCGAACCTTTCTGGGCTTTGAAAGACGTTTCATTTGATTTGCATCATGGCGAGACATTAGGAATTATAGGTCGCAATGGAGTTGGTAAAAGTACTTTATTGCGTATGATGGCTGGCATTATTAAACCCAACACTGGCACATTCGTAAATAATGGTTATAGTGCTTCTTTGTTATCCTTGCAATTAGGCTTTATCCCTTATTTAAGTGGTAGAGAAAATGCGATATTAAGTGGCATGTTAATGGGATTAAGAAAAAAAGAAATTAAAGCTAAAATCGATGCTGTTCTTGAATTTTCAGAACTAGGAGAATTTTTTGAAGAACCAATTGCAACTTATTCTTCTGGAATGAAAGCTAGACTAGGATTTTCAGTAGCTTTTCAAGTAGACCCAGATATTTTGTTATTAGACGAAATATTAGGAGTTGGAGATGAAAATTTTAGGAGAAAATCTACTAAAGTAATGCAGGAAAAAATTCGTTCTAATAAAACTATCGTGTTTGTTTCTCATCAAGCGGCAATGATTAAGCAACTATGTAACCGTGCAGTATGGATAGAAGAAGGTGTTAGTAGAGCAGAAGGCACTCCAAGTGAAGTATTAGCCGAATATAATAAATATTGTTCCGATGGTTAGAAGTTCATAAACCCATTCAGTTTACAAGTACAGCAAATTCAGGATTACACCAATATAGCTAAATTAGAAGAACCCATGTACCAGCATCATTTCTTCCACGAATTATCTCCACAAGTCCTTTATTTACAAAAAACGGGAATTACTGTACTGGGTGTCGACTATTAAGAAAAAGTCCAAGTCCAGTACTAGTACCAATTTTTTAAATAAGTATTGAATTATAAAAGAGAGACAAGCTGTTTATTATAACCAAGTAGAAATTATTCCGGGGATTAAATGTGATGGTTAAGTACTCGATTATGGAACGGCATTCTTAAGTAAGCGTGGAATACTGATTTCTACCTATGCTTTAGCACTGGCACATTTTGGTTTAAAGAAAAGTCAAACCCATATTGAGACAAGATGTGTTATTTTACTAGAAGCTCTTGTAAAAAACTGATTTAGAAGAGAAGTAGCTATCAAAGAAGCCTGTGGAATAGCTACAAATCTCCAAAAAACCGCTTAAAAGAGTTACACTGATATTGTCAAATAACTGTAAAATACCATACTTGTCTATTTATTGTTAACCATTTATCTACATTAAAAAATTGTAACTACCTACCATAGTAAATAATAATAAAGTATATACGAAAAAAAAAGTTAAACTAAAGAGATGAAAGAGCTACCAAACGACATAGAAAGCTTAAAGAAGATAAGAACTATCAGAAAAACTAAAGCATTTAGAAAAAG
>JASFYV010000092.1:0-16786 GCA_045046925.1 Candidatus Marithrix sp.
TAATTTACCATGTCTTTCTTGGTGGCAATATTACCAACAATTGAGCAGTTTAAACCTGTATCTTTCAATAGTTTAGCAACATCAGCATAGGTTTTTTGGACAGTAGCTTGGATATTGGGATTTAGGCCACAGGCTTGTTTTATGGCGGTTTCTAGGGCTGTTCTTAACAAACTAGCAGATAATATTGTACATCGTTCACCGACATGCCTTTGATTGTGGCGTAATGTATTATTTGCAAGAGCAAAAGTATAAGAACTAATAAGATTTTCTATCATTGATGAATCGTAAATAGCTATTTTCCTACCTTTATAAGGACTATTTTTAGCAACAACTTCTACTATTTTACCCGCCATGCTTAAATCGTTATTAATAAATGGTTTAAGTGTTTTTGGAGGCCAGTTACCCGCCATGCTCTGTAAAGATTTGTGATGTATTCCTAATAAATTAGCAGTTCCACGTTCACTAAGACAGGCAGTGCCATCATCTAGCACATATCCGTCACAAATTATTCCTGGAATTAGTTCTACTTTTCCATAATATACGGCTTTTAGTTCTTTCATGGTTGGCTCTTTTGTTCTGATTGAAGTTTATACTATTTAAAACTTATGAAGTCTTTAAAAAATTTGTGTCTATTGAGTTTTTTCATCAAATTCTGTTTTTAGTTCATTTAAGGTAGTTTCTTTATTTGGTAGATTTACTTTAAATGGAAGTCCTTGTTGGGCAACAATCATACTGGTAAAGATATTTACAGCTTCAGTAAAATTCATACCAAGTTCATTAAGTATTTCTTTAGCTTCTTTTAACTTAATTGCATCAATGCGTAAACTTGTTTGTACTTTTGACATTTTGTATTACTCCTAAAAAGATATATTATATACCATATGGTGTATAAATGCAATTTAATGAAATTTAAGATGTAAAAAGGATACATTCTATTTGGTAATTACTAACAAAATATATCTTTGGTTGGGATTGGTGTCAAGTTGGGGGGGATAAAAGGTGCGTGGGACGCACCTTGTTTGCTAATTAATATTTACCAATGAGGAACTTGATTAATCACTTCTTCTTTGAACACAAAAGTAGTTTCATCCATCATTTCTCCATTTATAAAATGAGGTCTTTGTTGTTTGTTAGTTTCTTTTTCGACAGCCAAATTAACTTGGGTAAACATTTCTGTAACTGGTAATCCTGGTGTAGAAATTATGTTTAACAAATGCTTTGTATAGCGTCCATTCCTATCTCTATCATTTCCGTCACCAGCTACTTCATTTAATTCTGTTGCAAAAGAAAAAAAGGTTGAATTAGGTGGTTGTTGTTTTTTTAATACTGATAATTCTTTTTGAACAGTAGTTTTATTTCCATCACGACAAGCATCAAAAATAATAAAGTTAATATATTTTCTACTTAATTCACTTTCACTAAAAATCCCTGGCTTATCACCTCTACCTTTATTGTCAACTTTTTTATTAACAACAGTTTCTTGTTTGTTAGAACTAATTGCATTAGGATTCATCATATTATGTATCAATTTATAAATAGTACTTTGTTTTATCGCAAGTTTATCATGAAAGCACGTATGTTCAGAATTTTCCATTCCTGAATTTATAGGAGATATGTTTGTGTCATAAGTATTTCTTTTAATACATGGGTATATTGGTGTACTTGACATTAGATAATATTCCTCACCTTGATCTGTACCATGTCCAGCAAAATAGAGTAAATTGATATTTTTTTTGATTTGCTTTTCTTGTTGCGTTTTTTTGCTAAAAAGATGATAAATTGCAGAATACATTTCTTTTTTACTTGCATTTAACAAAACACTAACCTTAAAGTTCAGTTCTCTTAATTTTTTAGCCATATCACAGCCATCATGTAAAGCATTTGGTAGATCACTATAAGGAAAAAAATCACTCAATTCAATACTATTATCGGGTATATCAAGTAAGCCAGCAGTATATTTTTTAACAAGACGATTTTTTTCGTCATTTAACTCAACTTTTTCAAAATTATACTCTTCTTCGCATTTGTATTTATTAAGCTTTTCAGTATTTTCAAAATCTAAATGTCCTGCATATTTAAAATTTGCAATAACCACTGCATTTCTTTGTTCTTTCGATAATTCTTCAGCTAGTGAGTAGTTACATTGGAATATAACAATATATAATATAAAAATATTTCGCATTATCTTGTTCCTCAAATTAATCAAATGTCCAACTTATTGCTGCACTTATGTTGTATACTTCTTCTTCAATATAGTCTTGTGAGCCTCCTATTCGATCTTCTCCCGGATCCATTGTATATTGATATTTATCTAATAAAATTCTATAGGTTAGTTTACTACCAAAAAAACTACTAAACCTTGTAATAACTCCATTAAAATAAATACCAAATTTGTGAGATTCAAAATAATCTTCATTTTTAAAATCAATATCACCTGCAAATGGAAAATTTAGTCCACTTATTGTGTAAGAATAGTTTGGTTCAAACCTTCCGTATGAATAATAAAATCCCAGTTTTTTATTACTTTTTTCATCAATATTGAATATATATCCAAGTCCTACGAAAGGCCCTTTTGCACTTGACTCAATATCAGTTTCACTAATTCTTTGTCCTCCTAAATTAATTTGTATATTATTTATTTCCGTTTTACTCCATTTATAGCCAGTAAATACAGAAAATTCACTATCTTTAGATATCCAATCAGTAAATTTTTCAATTTTATAACCTAAAGTTATTGCTTGATCAGTACGGCGAAATCTTGGACTTTCATCTATTGCTTCAGAAGATTTGAACATGTGATCTACACTATAATCGTTGCGTTGTACATAACCATCAATAGAAAATTTATCGAATGTGGCAGATAAACCTATACCAATAAATGGAGTGTAATCGCTATATTTTGTGGTTATAAAGGGAGACTTATGACTAAAATAAGACATTCCAGTAATCAGCCGAGTTCTAAAAGATTTGTCGATGGACGATTCATTCCGATCTTCTTTTGAAAGATATGGTGGTAATTCATCTTTCGATAAATCCGGTTTTGGTAATTCCTGTTCTATAGTGGATGAAGCTGTTGACATGTATTTAACATTCTGCTTTATTTCAGGTTTAACAGATTTTTTTACAGACACAGATTTTATATGGGTTAAATCATATGCCAAATATTCTTGTTGATCAAAATCTTTTGGAATATTAATTACCTTTTTCTTTTTTAAATCTTCTATGAAAGCGGCTCTAGCAAAAATTTTTAAAGAATCAGTATCTTGAACTGAAAATTCCAGAATCATTTTTTGCTTTGAATTAGCTGGCCATTCTTTATACCATTTTTCTACCATTAACCTTTCAGTTTTAACACAACATTTATGACCAGCCCCAAAAACTTCAGAGCCTATAGGATAGATTTTGATTTTTCCACTTTGTATATCCTCATTTTCTTTAACTTCAACATCAGAAGAAAAAGAAACTGTGATTCCCCCTTGTACGGTTTTATCTAAAGGATTTATTGCCTCCAATTCAAGTAAAAAAAGTTCTCCTTCTATTATTTCAGCTTTATTTATAACAATATTTTCACTATCAATATCAACAGCTAATATAATAGATGAATAAGCCATAAAAAATACTAACAATATTTTTTTCATTTTTATCTCCTTCAAAATTGAACTATTATCATTGTGTTGTAACACATAAATTTAATTGTTTAACCTGTTCCTTAAACGGTTCAATTTGGTTATCAGTATTACATAATAGTTGTGTTTTCTTTTCTTCCTTACACTTTTGTGTAGCTTCAGTTGTAAGACATCCTTCATCATAGTTTTTTTGTACAACATTAGAATCAGATTGCTCATTCCCAGAACCATCAGAGGTTGTTGTATTACTTTTAAGATTACACATAGTATCTTTATTTTCCATAATTTCAGAAACGTTAACAATGAATTGGAAAAAAGTATTGTTATTTTCAGTTCTGTTTTCTACTTTTGTTAAATCTGCATTACATATATATGTAATATCCGAGTCAATAAACTCAAAATTTTGTACATGAAGTTTTTCTACATTATTTTCATTATCATAGCAAAGAGCTAAATTTTCATTTACACCATCACAAGAACTATAGTTTGATTCAATTGTATCTCTAGTTGTAGGATAATAATCCGTGTCAATGCCTTGAAAATCAATTAAAGCAAGTTGTAATAGAGATTTTTTGAAGTCTTCTATAGTAATGCGATCTTCTACTCGATTGAATTTTAAATTTGATGATATTTCCTTTCCTTCTGAATCGTTAACAATAGGGATATTAAGAATATTGCCATCATAAATAGCAATTGTATCAATTCCACAAAGACTAGGATTATCTTTACAAACTTTTTTATCTGCTTCTGTAAGAGTATCAGTAAAAGTTATTCCACAATTACTAGGATTCGCTTTGCATTCATCTTTATCTTTTTGTGTAAGTTCATCAGTAAAAGTTATTCCACAATCACTAGGATTGGTTTTGCATTCATCTTTATCTTTTTGTGTAAGTTCATCAGTAAAAGTTATTCCACAATCACTAGGATTCGCTTTGCATTCATCTTTATCTTTTTGTGTAAGTTCATCAGTAAAAGTTATTCCACAATCACTAGGATTGGTTTTGCATGCATCTTTATCATTCTGTGTAAGTTCATCAGTAAAAGTTATTCCACAATTACTAGGATTGGTTTTGCATGCATCTTTATCATCCTGTGTAAGTGTATCAGTAAAAGTTATTTCACAAAGTGTATTATTATCTCTACAAGCTTTTTTATCTGTTTCTGTAAGAGTATCAGTAAAAGTTATTTCGCAAAGAGCATTATTATCCCTACAAGCTTGTTTATCTGCATCTGTAAGTTTATCAGTGAAAGTTATTTCACAAAGTGCATTGTTATCCCTACAAGCTTGTTTATCTTCTTCTGTTAAAACATCATTAAATCCACAAGCAGTAGGATTAATCCTACAAAATTCTATACCTGGATCAAGTATATCCCCAGCTAGAACCGGTCTTATTATTACAATAATTGCTGCTGTAAATAGAATACGTACAAAAAAATTCATTATTATTTATCCTTTCAAAATTTGGACAGTTTAAAAAGTTACGCAGTTGAAATAGGAGTGCAAATTTGTTAAGTTTAAATATATGTTTTTATTATTTAATAAAATTGCAAAATAAATTTTGCACTCCTTTCCAAAATTATGTTACTGATGTTTAAAAACTATACTTTTCTGACAACCAAGAGCAGAGTCACATTCTACCCCTGTTATATTTGTAACACGACCATTACCATCCCTTTCTTTAAAAAATTTAGTATTTCTCACATCTCCTCTTGTCTGTTCTGTAACAGTATTTTCCGCTAATGCTATTTGCTGTTTATTTCCTGTTGAATAACTATTCAACAAACCTCTATATGAAGCAACCAATCTCTTTCTAGGGGTCTTTGAAACTATAAAATGGACGGTTTCAAATCCTACATTATTATCTAAACAAAAATAACCATTATCATTATTATTTTGCCCCGGTACAAAATAAGTTTTTCCTGAAGTTATTGGATTTGTTCCTATTTTTAGTCCAGATAAATTATAGTCATTCTCACTAGTTGGAAATAGCATTTTAATTTGATCATGTTGATCATATTTGATTATATAGACATAACAATTGTTACAATTAGGAGTAAACTCAATTCGATGACAATCACCAGATTTTAAAACAGTATTATTATCAATATTTCCTATTTTTCCAGAAGAGGAAAGTCGATAAAAATACTGAAAATCAACATTATCAGAAGAAGATGAAGAAGATGGATATACTCTAGTCTTTTTTATATCCCCCCTAAAGTTTTCTCCATATACTCCATCTCTTGATGATGAAGCAAAAGAAAAGCAACTTACTTGCTGAGTAACACTAATAAAAAAAATTATTGAAAATATATTAATTTTCATAAACATTACCTCTATAAAAGTTAAAAAATTAATTCATATACTCATATTTAAATTCGAGCATATTTTTAAACAAAATCTGTTTTTTTAATTCTTTATCAAAAAATATTTTACAGTCATTTGTAGTACTATAACTGTTATAATTTGGTTTAAATTTAGGTTTAAACATTACTGTATACATTTGATATTCAGTTGATATATCATTATCAAAACTCCAATACCCATCATTAGGAATTGAATATTTTATGCCTGTATATATCTTCTTGCTATCAGAACCTAGCCCTAAATGCAATTCAGATTTATTTTCATGACATGGAAATATAACATTAGCTTGTTCTTGTCCATTTTTTAACAGAAAAATATATAAATCAACTTCTTTTTTAGGCTCTTCAGTTTTATATTCAAATTCAACTTTGTATTGATGTTTAGAATCTAAAATATCGCCATTGGACAATGGTTCAAAAGATTTACCATTATTTTTGCTGTATAAATAACTTATTTCGATCGGTAAACATCTACTATAATCTTTTTCTAAATAAAAATTAAAAGAAAGTGAAGCATTATTTTTTAAGTATTCACGAAAAATTTGTTTATCAACTTTTTCATAATCACTTTCTAAATCATCAGATTTTTCTTCAAAACTTAAAAAATAGATTTCTTTTTTACCAATTTCACTATTTTTTAATGAAATATATTTACTTAGAGGAGAAAAAGTAATGTTATGTACATTGCTATTGCCACTATATAGCAAATTCACGTCATAAACATGATTAACATCATTGGTATCAATATTAGCTATGAATACATAAGCATAATTATTTTTTCTTACTGTCCAAAAATTTGACCAAAGATTAAAATTTTGATCTTTTTTAACTTTATAACGTATATCATAAGAATCACATTGAGATAAAATTTTATTTTTAGCTAGTGGTATATATTTTACCTTTCCAAAAGATTTATATTGATGATCATTCTCATATTTGTACAAATTTCGTTTGAAAGGGCAGCCTTCTTTTTCAAAAGAACAATAGAGTACACAAGAAGAAATAAAAAAAGCAATAATGCCTAATATTATAGGCCAATTAATAATTCTCATAGAAAAAAATAACCAAAAATATTGTATTTTCATGTTAATGACTAATTTAGAAAATATTAGTAATATCAATTAAATGGCTATAAAATTAACAATTTTAGTTAAATGAAATAGCATTTTTATCCTTCGAGTATGTTAAAATAACTTTCATAATTTAACAACCAACTAAAACTAGGGATTTTCCCAATTAGGACTGGGTATCATGGAAATTCACGAAAAAATTTGTTTGATGCGAAATGCTAAAAATTGGTCGCAAGAGGAGATGGCCAATAAATTAGGAATGTCTGTCAATGGTTATGCTAATATCGAACACGGAACTACAGATTTACATGTCAAAAAAATAAAAAAAATTGCTAAAATTTTTGAAATAGATTTAATGGAACTACTTAATTTTGGGGAAAAAGGGTTTGTTTGCTTGATAGGGATAGGGGATAATAATAGTTGTAATGATAACAAGGTATTTAACAATTCAAACGCACAACACGAAATAGAAAAACTCCAACTTGAGGTTAAATACCTGAAAGAAATGCTTGAACTTATGAAAGGGAAATCGAATCATGAGTAATTATTTCAATTATTCTAATTCTTTCTTCAATTCCTCAAGTAAAATGTTTTCACCAGATTCATAGTAATCAAACATGTCTTCTAATTTTTGTAGCAATATCAAATCTTCAAGAGGAAGCAATAACAGATTCTTGAGTTGCTTATAGGTCGGACTTCAAGATTTATTTATAAAAGAATCAAAAGTTTCCCACTTTACTCGATAAATACTATTGCCATCATCATCATGTATAGGATTTAATTTTTCAATCTTATCCTTTATTTCTTTTGCTTTAATATAGCCATTGAAAAGAGCAGATAGAAACGGGCTTTTTATATCATTTTTAAGCTCCTTATAAGTAATAATTATGACATCTGTTGATCTTTGTCAAGACCGTATAAAAAAGTGCTCCGGGTTTAACCCAACTACCTTCATTGAAAATATCAAATGATTCTGCACCGAAAAATACTGAAATTGGAGCATCTATTCCTTGTGAAGATGTAAAAGAACATGCTCTAACTCTATTTGACGACCAATTAGCTCTTTCCTTATTTATAGCAACCCATTCTATTCCACCAACATCATTAAAAGCTTTATCTAAAATAGATTTAACCCTTTGATTATTAGTTGGTAAATCTTTATTATAACCTGCTACTGCATAAAAGATAGTTACATCTGAAAACTTATAGTTCTCTTTATCGACGAAATTCTTAATTAATTCTTTTAATTTGGTGGCTTGTTCTTGTAAAGTATCAGCTTTAATAGCCTTTGGCCAAGCTCCTTTTCTGACAAATTCTAAATATTCAGATACTGAATGTTCTCGATATGTCTCTAATGAAGCTGGATAACAACAAGCTGCAAAAATCCAAGGCATCATACCACATCTATAAACCCTTTGTAATCTGTTAGTTCTACCTCTCAAATCTAAACCAACCTCTTTATCTATAAATTTACGATCTCGATAAATACCTTGACCATTATCATAAGAAATCCAGATATTAGGTGTAGATTTCTGCCGTTTGGCTGGAAAGATTTTAGCAAATTTAGTTAATAGCTTAATCCATGATGTGTGCATTTGGTGAGCTTCATCTATAAAAATAGAACCATATTTTCCATTTTCTGTTAACATCCATTTACTTTTCAATTCAATTTTTTTATTAAGAGCTTTTTCAACTAGCATGTCTATAGTTTTTACTTTTCCGCCTTCATCATCTTTAGAATTTTCTATGATTTCATAGACACCTTTGTAGGTACTTTTGAACCATTGCCCAAATGTTTTGAATTTAATTTTGCTTAAATCATCTTCAGAATTTGAATACTGTATTTTATATCTTTGTTCAAGATTATTGCATAATACAATTTGATTAACTATAAACAGTTGTCTTTCTTTAGGAAATTGCCTAGCAAACCAGTTAGCTCTAGCTAATAATATAATCGTCTTTCCAGTACCAGATACACCACTTAGAATCTGATGCCCAAGTTGTTCTTTAAAAACCAGTTGTTCTTGATATTTATCTAACACAGATATGATAGGCTTCCTGTGTTTATCATTGGTCTTCTGTATTCTCGGATCAGAAATTTGACCTTGAGCAATGCTAACCCTTGTAGAAAGATCAATATATTGATTTAACGTCCTTTTCATATCTATTGAAATCACCGGCACTTGAACTTCTACTTCAGCATAGTAATTTTTTATGATATTACTAAAATAAGCTGCAACTTTTTTATAATCTTTAGCAATCTCTTTACCAAAAACATTGACTTCACCATCACCTTGTAACAATTTTGGCATTTTATTAACTTGTTCATCCCCAAAACATAAAATCGGAACAATAGCTAAATCTTGTAAACCCGGCACCATTCTATAATGCTTTGATAAAGCTTCGTTTAAATTTTCTTTTACCCTTTTTAATTTTGGGATAGGATTGTATTCCTCTCTATGATCAGATAGAAATATATTATCATAAGTAACTGATTTAACATAATTATATGACCAATTTTTCAATTCAACAATAATTATTCCTGGATATTCAACATCATTTAACCATATAACAAAGTCAGGGGTTAATCCACCATGTAGCTTTGGTTCATGCCAAATTTCCCATTCATCTGGCAGTTGATGTAGAATTTCTAAAAATTTATCTTCTTTTCCAGAATATTTGAAATTATCAGGATGTGGATTCTTAAGTTTAGCCATTGCTTACCCATTTTCTTATTTGCATAATATTAAGTCACTAATTAGAATTATCTTCTTGGTTAAAAATATTAGGTAATAACTTTAATCTACGTTGTAAAGTATCAGCAATCGACTTTGCCTCTTCGTCATTGTCAATTACATATGGAACAATCATAATAACTAGTTCAGTTCTGGTACTAGAAGATTTATTAACTCTAAAAAATTGACCTATTAATGGTAAATCTTTAAGAAATGGAATCCCACTATCACCTTCATTTGCAGTGGTAGAAATTAAACCTCCTAATAATACTGAATGCCCATCTTGTAAACTTAATTCAGTAGTTATGCTACGATTAAATATCTCGGGAGAATTAATTTGACTGGTAGTATTTTCTTGAGCGTTACTAACTTCCTGACTAATCTGTAAATCCACTCGGCGACCAGCATATACTGTTGGTTTAATTTTTAATAAAGTACCAGTACGTCGATATTGAATCTGTTGCAAAATAGCACTATTGCCTCCTAATTGTAAATCGGCAGAAGTTGCTTGACTAGATAATGTAGGAATTTCATTACCAACTTCAATCGTAGCACTACTACCACTGCGCACCATTAAACGAGGAGTGGCTAAAATTGTAGCTCGGCTATTACTAGCAAAAGCATTCAATACTGCACGAACTTGGCCAGCATTGCTAAGAGTGTAAATCAAACCACTACTACCAACTCCTGAACGCATACTACTCAAAGTTCCATCCAAACCACCAAGATTAGCTTTATTTAAAATCCATTCTATTCCCTGTTCATCCTTTTCGGTAATAACTATATCGGCAATAGTAGCTTCAATTAAAACCTGTTTGGGAGGCACATCCATATTTTTTATTACTGGTAACAAACGAATCCATTCTTGACTAGAACCGATAAAATACAGAGTATTACGATTTTCATCCACTACAACTTTAGTTCGTCGGTTATATCTAGTGTTTCTAGTATTTGGTTTACTTTTTTTCTTAGTCTTGGAACTATTTCGTTGGGAACTATTTTGTGATTCTCCAACTATAGGTTCAAGTAATTGATTGATTGTTTTCACTATTAATCTGGCAGCAATATGTTTCACTTGATAAGAAAAAAGCCCTGGTCTTTCATCTTCATCATAATCTTCATCTTCAGGTAAATTAGGATTAATATAGTCAAGCTTTGTAGCCCATTGTTGTACGAAATTTAGAATTTTTTTATTCCCAGCAAATACAATAACTGCATTAGTTTCTTGAAAAGGTAACACGATGACACTGCCAGAATTCGAATTTTTAGAAGCGGCATATCCTTGACTATCCAAAACTTTTACTAGTTGGTCGGCCAATGAATTAGCAGATAAAATGGCTGGTTCAATTCGTAGGCTATGTTGAGATCGCATTAAAGGTTGATCTAAAACTTCAATAGCTCTAACTGCTTGATTGACTATTTGTGGTCTGCCTATAAGAATTATAGCATTACGTTTAGCATCAATTTTAGTAGTCAATTCATGACCTTTAAAAGCTTCTTCTAGCCAAACTTTAATTTTAGAACTAGTGACAATTTTAAGAGTGACAAAGTGAATAATAGGTCGATGACTTGGTGGTACTTGTGGTGAGGCTAGCCCTTCAATTATTAAAGAAGGTGTGTCTGCCACTTTTTTCCTTTGTGGGATAAACTGAATAAATTTATTTTTTATTTCCACTCCAACTTTATAATTAGCCAGTACTTGAATAGCTAAATTATAAAGTTCTTCTGGTGTTTGAGATTCACTTACTCGTAAGGTAACTAAATCTTTTTTACGACTAATTTTTTTATTTATTTCAAACGATAAATTCAACAAATTCCCAAAAATTTCATTAATAAAAGCTGGTAAAGGTAAACTTTCAATATTAACTACAATTGGTTTAGTAGTTGTAAAACTTATAGTTTTAGTATCTGTAATTGAAGCTGAAGTAGTTGTACGAGATGGAGGAGATGGTAATGACTGAAAACGAATATTATTTGTGGAATTACCAGTTGTTGTGATAGGAGGAATGTTTACAGTATTAGTTAAAGTATCAACAATTGGTTCACGTAATGGCTTAGGAAGATTAGGTTCGATTGATGATTTAGGAGGAGTAGAACAGCCGATAAGGATAAAAATAATTAAGATATATAGTTTTTTCATTGTGGATATTATCAAAAATTGTATTATTTTAAGATTGTCTCAATCAATATTTGCTATAGTTTAATAGACATCTTATCCTAAATAATGATTGAGACATATGCGGTTGTAATAACTGCATGAAACCAATCACAGCAGGTTAACTATACCTTATGTAGGATGTAATGAGTTTACGAATTACATCTTTCGAGTAACATTAGATACACGATTGATGCAATTCATACTGCATCATACATTTATAGCATTTCCCGATTTAGTTAAATACAACCTCCCCTAATTCCTTCCTAAAATAAGGAGGGGACGAAAGGGGTGGTTTATGTACTTTATACAATCGGGAAACGCTATATATATACTTTTATTTAGGAAAGAAGTCCAATAACTCCTAGAATTATTATCTAATAAATTGAATTGGTATTATTTTTTTTGTGAATATAAGTATATTATTTCAGTTTTATCATCTTTTATAACTTCTATAGAATCACTGTTAATTTTCAATAATTTAGAACCATCAGGTAATTTTTTACCAATAGTATATTTGTTGACAGCCTTGTTAGTAAATAATACATAATGCTGTTTACCTTGTTGAATAATAGCAACTAAATTTAAATTTTTATTACTTTTATTACGACTAGAACCACGTCTGCCAGTGGTACGAGATTTTTGTTGGAAGTTAGAATTTCCCCATAGAGTTAACTGAATATTAGCTATATTAGGTTTAGATATTTGTGGTATTTTCCAGTTAAGTTCGGTAATATTTTGTTCAACATCAAACTGTTGTTCATTGAAAAATACTAACATAATTGCAATAATATTTATTATTCCTAATATAAAGATTTTTTGAATATTATTTATCATATTAAATCTTATTATCATTTACTGTAAAATCAGCTACTTTCCTAAAATAAGCTTTTAATATAATTACAAATTTTAGTTGACCTCTTGATTCATAAACATCTAACATTTCTGTCACTACAATTGAAGGATGAGTTGCTATTTTTAATAGTAACTCAGTTAAATCTTGTTTATTAAATTGCCCTCTTAATTTAGCGGTAACTTGCCATGTATCAGTATATTTTGCTACATTTAAAGCCGGATCAACCTGTAGGCGTTTTATATCCATTTGTTTACTAACAGTGCGTAACCATTGTTGAAAAGTAGCCTGAGCTAAACCTTTCGTATTAGCTTGCCATAATTTAGCTTGCAACTGTTCACGTACTTGTTGGATTTCTATAGCTCGATCAGTCCATTGTGATTGATTAGCAATAGTTTTTAACTGGGATAACCGTTCTACAACATTCTTATAACTTTGTAGTTTTTTAATCTGATAATCGTTCAATAACATGATGGAATAGCTAAACAACAATCCAATAATAAACCATACTCCTAACCTTAAACGAGTATTATTGCGTAACTCAGTAATCAATGGGATAAGAAATTTAAACATACTTTAGAAAATTCAATCAATTCGCATACTAACATTCATATAATTCGATTTACGCCCAATTTTTGCTTTAACATCATTAAACAAAGGCTGAAACATTTTAACATAAAAAGTTGGATCAAGTTGTTTAGTCTCTATAGTAAAATCTAATTTACCCATATTATAGAGCCATTTAATCAAGCGAGTCTTTTTATTAAAAGATATTTTATCATTGATTGTTTTCATTAATTTCAATTGAGACGGTAATATATTTAATGCTAATATTTTTTTTGCCAACTGTTTATCTTGAATTGCATTATTACGAGCCGTTAAAATAGGTGATATTTTATCACTAAGTTCATCAACTTGAATTTGTAGTTGTTGAGTTTTATACTGATATTTAATAATATTAGCTACTTGCCAAGTTAATAAGCCAGAAAAAATTGCAATTGCCAGCATTATTACCATAGATTCTTGCAACATATTAGAGTTGAAACTAATTTTATTACGTCCCCAGGGTCGGGATAATAGCTCTTCTTTAATGACATTAGGTAATTCTGGATTTACTTGTAAACCATGAACTCGTTGAAAATTAATCCATTCTTTTGGTTTCGGTATTGTAGCCCACCAGCGACTACCTTGTAATAATCCAGATCGCCAAACCTGTCCTTCTACTCCATCTAAACAATTTACTAATCGTATGACATCCTCTTCTGGACGAGAATATAATAATACTTCTGGGATAACTGTAGCTTTATTTATTATATTGTCTACAAGCGGTTCTTTATCCCATAACCAAACCTGCACTTGCCCATTATGCCAAACTTGGTAACTGCCATATTCTTTAAAAGGTGACCATTGCTGGATTTTAAATTGTAAAACTTTTCCTTGTCGATTAGTTGGAATATCGGTTAAAGAGAATAATTTATAATAACAAAGTCCTCTTGACATAATCCATTCACAACGTCCACGAGTTTTTATTGCAGGAGGTATTACTTCATTACATTTTTGAAGATAACGTTGAGTCGAAAAGAGTTGTTTGTGCATGGATAGGTGGTATATTGGTATATATAGGTAATAAAGGCAAGTCTAAATAATAATCAATTTCCCAAGGCTTTTTATCATTTAATCCAATAGGTAAATTTATATGCACTTGCCGCATTCGTTTACTGTCTTTATGCCAAACAGTTAAACGTAAATTAGACGATGGAAAAATCATTAATTCTTCTGGCTCAATATTTAATAAAGTTCCTGTCATTTGGTCTAATTGTCTTACTGATAATATTGGTGTATTTTTTCTTGTATTAACAATATGTTGGGAGCTTTCAGCAGTAAGATTATAAGATGCTTGTAACACTAAAGCAGGTGCAGTATTAAAATTTGGATGAGTGGCAAATATGGTATTAGTTAGCTGACCAAATATATTATCTTTCCATAATACTTTCTGTTCTGTCCAATCAAGTATATTTTTACATTCCATTGAAGTAGTAAGATAATGATTAAGAGGTGGCGGTAAATTACGTTGTTCATAATGAAAACTTTCTGCCCCATTCATACGATGCAAATCATCTGGATCAATATAGTCTTGTAATTTAGCAATTAATGGAGAGTGAAGTTTTTCAGCAATTCCTAACAAACCTAATAGGCGTGATAATACAAAACTGTCAGCAAAATTTATCCCAATAAGTCCTCGTTTATCCTGTAATGCAAAAAAAGCTTTGCCGTATCCCAAATAAGGTCTATCATCTAGTCTAATTTCTCCTCCAACTGCTAAAATGCTACCTTCATCAATACTTTCTATTACGGTTTCTTCTTTAGTTTCTACTTTTGGGACAGATAACCCCCCAACATTACGATTTTGAGTAACTAATAGATAAGTAATGATAGATTGGGTACTATAGATGTCGATCTCACCTTGAGTATCAGCCTGCATATTTTGAACTATATCAACAGCTTTTTGAGTCCACAATGCAAAAAAACTAGCTGCAATAGTTAAAATTGCTAACATCCACAGAGTAGTAACTAGTACAAAACCATGTTGTTGGCCTATTCTGCTATTTAGTTGCATTATTTTCAGACAATTTTATTATCCAAGTAAGAGGCTTATTGCGACGTTGCCCTTGAAATTGAATTATTTTTGGTATCTGTGGAATATCTAAACCAATTTTAGGCGGCCAGTTAGTATGCCATTTGCCATCCTTATCCATATACTGAAAGCCTCCAGTTGAACCAAACCAGTGAGATATATCCCAAGTCTCATCTTTACTATTTTGATAGTGTAGTAGCATTATTCCATCAGCATATTCCATTTTCCAAGCAAATGCTGTTGGTACTCCAATACTTTGATCTAATGCTGCAATAGTTAAACCACTGAATTCATGTTCTTCACCTTTGAAAATATGTTCACCATCATGATAATCAGTTATAATTGCCGCAGTGGTACTTCTAAACCAATATTCTTGTAAAGCTCCTCGTTGTAAATCTTCAAATTGGGCTAAAAAACTCGAACGTAAATGTAAAACGTACGAAAAACCTTCCAATAATAAAACGCTAATAAAACTAACCAATACTAGTACTACTAACATTTCTAGTAAAGTAAAACCGGTTTTAAAATTCTTGTTTAAAATATTGTTTAAAGCCAATTTGTCTTACCGTAAATTTTGCAATCAGACTATCATCTAAAGAAACAGTCACATTCATATCATACAAACCAACTTGATACATGATAGTACTACCTTGTAATTCTACTTCTTCTGCTTCCCAAATTATTTTATATATCCCTATTGTATTTTCACCATAAGGATGTTCAATCGGATTTACCGTTTCCATAAAAGCTACCGCATTACGAGTAGCATCATTGCGTTGTTGAGCAGCTTGAACATGTTGCAAAGTTGTTAAATTAGTGCTAATCCAATTTAGCAAAGCCATACCAGTACTTGCTATTAAAACTAATGCTACAATAGCCTCAAGCAAAGTAAACCCATGTTGGTTCATATTTAAATTATAAGCTTAAGAATTGGATAAATTACAGTAATATAATTGATTGATATTTATTCTGAATTTAATTAAGAACTACCATATAATCTATAATTTCATAAGCTTATTATATATCATTTACATGTACAAATCAATAAAATTTCTTTGATAAAGAGAATATAACAAACAACTAATTGATAACTTAAAGGAGAGAAAAATGAAATACTTACCAATAACATTGCTATTAATCATTACTCTATCCATAAATGCCTAAGTAATAACAGATGGTACACTCAACTTGTAAAAAATTTTGAATAAGATTTAACAGATTAAAGGATAGACAAGATACGATTAATTTGTGAAGTTATCCTGAAAATCCTATAATTTTGTAAATCCTGATTCTGACATCAAACAATTGCACAAGCCTTCTGACTAGCTGTATTAACCAAACTCAACAA
>JASFYV010000093.1:0-8453 GCA_045046925.1 Candidatus Marithrix sp.
TTGGTTTTGACCTGAAGTTACATTTAGGTTTAATACTGATGCTAATATTGCAGTAAAGTTAACTACTTCTGCGTCAGTTGCTTGTGATCTAGCATCCATTGCATGAAATACAAGGATGAAACTTAAGATAATTGTAATTTTTTTCATAGCTTTAGTCTTGTTTGTTTAGAAAAAATTTGTTTTCTTTTGCTTGATGTTTAACAAGGATAAAAGTACACAAAAATATATGCCATAAAATAGGCTTTTTGCTTAAATTGGGGGTTATAAATTCTGATTTAGTAGTTCAGAAATGCTTAGATGTATTTTCCCAATTTATGTAATGTGTTATTATTGTGGGACTTACTATTAAAATTTGGTGGGCACGTAAATTGTTAATTTATAGTAATATCACAAAGCTTTTTACTGTATTTAATAAACTACTTATTTAATTAATTGTTAAAATAATAGGAGCAAGTGTCCTGTTGAGACTATCCGGATCGCTAACAACAATATTTTCAAATACAACGTTTTGCCCTCTGTTTGTTCTTTTTAATTGTTGAACCATTTCATCTGTAAGATAAGAATTGGTTGATTTAAAGTTGTAAATTTTAAATCCTCGTTGAATTGTCATTGTAAATGAAATTATTTTAAAGGAAAGATCAAATTCGAAATCATCAGGCATTTTTGGAGCTAAGGCTCCTGCTGCTATCATAATTTCTCTATTGATTACACCTGAACTTTTATTTGCAATTGTTGCTATCGGGTTAGGTAGCTTTTTAACTCTAAACCTCTTTGATCCCATTGCCCTTTGAATGCCATTAATATTTACTGAAATATTGATAATTGCTTCGGTAAATCCGGGGGGGATACTTACAATCCAGTCATCATTTGTTGGATTGCGTTTTAGTGTGCCGCATGAAATAGAAGGAGTTAGCGATTCGCTTGGTAGACCCGAAATTGAAATTGAGACAGGGTTATCGACGCTTGTGTAGAATACATTCATTTTTATTGCTGATATTGTGTAGGAGGGTTTTGCCACAATATATTCGTCACTAAAGTGATAATCTTTTATAATACCTTGACCTGCTTTTGATCTAACAAACCCTGCATATTTTTTTCTTCCTTCTGATCTGGCAGGTATATCAATAATAATCCTTCCTTTTATATTATTAATTTCTGTGGAGGTACTGTATTGTGAAATAGGTAATGAGTCAATACCTTGCCTGTAATAGGCTTCAGGACTTTGGCTAGTATCATAAGCAGCTACAATTATTTCTGCTTTATATTCGTCACCAATAAAAACAAAATTGCTTCTTGGAAGGACTTTCGCTTCTATTCTGTCAAACTTAAAATCTCCCTGTCCAATTGATTTGTGCAATAAATTAACAACATCGAATTCAGCATTATGAATATCAGTAATTATTTTATTTAGAATTGTGATATCAGCAACAATAATTGTATTATAAAAAAAATGGGTTTCCCAATTTTGCTCGGCACCGTCAGTATTGTAATATGGGCCAGAGGTTGTTAATCCTAGATTTACATTTTCAAAGTTTATTGGGTCGACCAATTCGAGCATTTCTTTACGATACTCAATTATTTTATCTTTTAATTGTTTTGCTCTACCATCAGACCCATCTTGGGTACTTCCTAGAAAAAAGTTAGTAGATGCATTATTTTCATCTTTCTTTTTTATGTCGTTTACAGATATATTTTTTGCAGAATCGATAGAAACCCTTTCTACGTTTGATATTAATTCATGCCGAATACTCCTAATATATTTAACCATATCATTAGAAAGGTCTTTGGCTTCCTTTGCTTTATCCCAAAATGGCTTTACTTTTACTTTGTTGAATTCATAATTTTTTTCAAAATTCGTGTATATATCTTGTAGCTTTTGTGATAAATTTTCATTTGATTCTAAAATATTTTCGTTAACAACCACAAATGCATTAATTACATCTTTTGAAACATTTAAGGCTAATAAAGCGGTTAAAACAAGGTACATAACTGCAATCATCCTTTGCCTAGGTGTTTCTTTTCCTGCCATATATATTAGTATTGTGTAATTGTGTATTGTATATAGAGGTTAGTTAGGCCTGACCTTACCTTAGCATAATCAGTAATAATAAATGAATAAGTAATTTGATGACCTTCATTCCTCCTTGAGCCTGTGTAACACGTGCCAATATTGTTAATTAATACGCGTGGTGTATGCGAAATAGAAACTTTTCCAATTGGGTTTCCCTGTTTACTCTTGCTCATCCCTACATAGGGGCTTGCTTCAACCATTAGTTCCATTCCTTCGGGAACGATACCTGATACTACTTCTACTGTTATGGATATTTTAGGATCAGAAGGGTGAACTAACGTAGTGTAATTTAGCCATTGAGAAGTATTAGTTATAATTTTTTTTGATAAACCAGGGTTATATGTTTGAGTTAGATCTAAATATATTATGCTCTTGTTGCTTACAGTAATTACATTTTGTGCTTGTATAACACATGTTGACATAATTAATAATATGGAACAGACTATATATTTCATGACTATAGAGATTAATTATTGTGATTACCTCTTCTGAAACTTTATTTTACGCGATTTCTTCTTTAAAATAACATTAACTTCTTTTACCTCTTCTGATGACAAAGTTAAATCATATTTGTTAGATAACAACTGATAACCATCGGGAATTCCTACTTTATACACAATCATTTTCCATTTTCCGGGACGGAGGTCATTGAAAACAAAAGTCCCATCATTATTTGTATATAATCTATAGGTTTCTTTACCATTATTGACCTCAATAATTAATTTCTTCACAGTCTCTTTTATTGGGATATAACCCTTTTTATTCTCATTCTTATCAATCTGAATAACAATGCTACCAATAATCTTACTTGATTTAGTTAATGAAACTTCAAAATAGGTTTCTTCACTTGGAAGTATATCTATTTTATATGGGCCTCGTGTTTCTGCTATCGTGTTTAATTCAGATGCTGAATTATCCATAAATAAAAAGTATGTTCCTTTTTTAACAAATGGTATTTCAAATTCACCATTTTTGTCTGTGAAAACAATATTTCCTGCAAGTGTAAACAGTATACCTTCAATATTATTAACACCATTATTAATTACTTTGCCTTTAAGGCTACCTACATCATCTCTTCTGGAAATTGGAATGTTTATGGTGTATGTATAATTTAAA
Organism: Candidatus Marithrix sp.; assembly: GCA_045046925.1. Taxonomy (GTDB): domain Bacteria; phylum Pseudomonadota; class Gammaproteobacteria; order Beggiatoales; family Beggiatoaceae; genus DRQV01. Next base: position 3,188 of record JASFYV010000093.1, read on the forward strand.
CTAGCGCTAAGTACCGTATTATTTAATGAATTTTTTCTTAAATCGTAATTTACACTTGCTCCTATTTGATGATTTGGATGTAATAGATATAATGTTCTAAGTCCTAATAAACTTCTATCTTTATAATACTCTTCAACCTCATAATTATTTTGATATTGAAAAAGAATCTTCATCTTACTACCCCATTTGGCATCAACTATAACACCGTAAAAAAACTTAGTCATGTCATTTTGAAGGTATTGTTGTCCACCAGAATAACTAATAAAGCATTTTGTAAATATGTTTTTGTTGATATTATATTGCATCGTTAAATTCGCATTTAATACATTGGTAACTTCTCCAACTTTAAGAGGTAGAAAATTTTCTGTTTTGCCATAAGCACCATAAGCATTTATACCAAACCTATTAAATCGGCTTCTTAAACTAATGCGACCGGTATATTCTTTATAATTAAACTGTTTTGGCATACTCATATCTTCATTACTACGCATATTAGCACTTAATCCAATACTATGATTAAAGCTAAAAGAATATCCTGTTGAAAAGCTTAAGCTTGAGCTATATGGCGCATTTGAAAACATAGTATCTAGAGCAATATTTGTGTGGTTAAGATTATAGCTAAGATTTATATTTATTTTACCAAATGAAGTAGTTATCCCTGAGTTTAAATATTGAGAGTTTGTCATATAACCGGGGAAATTATACCCAGCTTTTTTGTAACTGAAAAACAATCTGTATTTCGAATAATTAATATCTAAGTCTGCCGAATATGCCATTGTGGTTTCCCCTCCAGCCATACCTGTTGCAAACTCAAACTTTATTTTGCTCCAACTAAAAGGGAGTACTTCTCCTGATATGGTTGCAAGTTGAGCACTGCTATCTGTTATGTACAGCTTATTAAGGTAGCCTATTTTTAATTTTAGTTTTTCTTCATTAAAATAACTACCATAAACTGATGCTACCCTTTGAATATCAGGGTAAAACCTGGGGTAATTAATAAATGTACCGAAGCTTAGCTTATTCAATTTATGCTCGTACTCACCCCCCCTTCCGCTTCGAGCTCCTTCTGTTAAATTGGTTAAACTATAACTGTTATCGCCTAGTGCTACTCTTGAACGAATTGAAAAGTATTTTATATTATATTCATCTGTTTGCCCCAATATTGGGTTTCCCTGACGATTTGGCCCTCTAAAATGAAATGCAATAACGCTATTCCTTTTTCTTGAGATATTCCCAGCACCTGCAACATCAAACATGTATCCATATAATCGTTCTCCAGTTTGATTGTTTGTAACAAATAATCCGGATATTCTTGTTGGTATTCGGTTATATGAGTCGAATTTTATTTTTTCAGAAGGGATCACATCAAAAATATAACTGGCCTGACTTTTTGTTTCTGGGCTTTCAACAATTAAAGCATTGAGACTTACACTCTTTCGAATATGTTGTGTAATATCTTCGTTTGTTGTTATAAAAACATTAAAAATCATAGATGAATCCGGATTAAGGGTAATTTTTTTTGTTTCTATTACCTTTGCATTTATAATAGTAGCTTCAATATTAACTTTTGTATTTGATAAATTCTGAAGCATAAATTTTACAGTCAGAGTATCGCCCGAAAAAAGATAGTCAGGAGGGTTTAATACTTTTGCTAGAATATCATATTTTGGAATAATAATAACAGGAATCTTTATTATTCCAATTTTTGAATTCTCCAGTTTATTGTATGCCTCAATATCAATGGTGTAATCACCTACTTTTGCAGATTCGTTAATATAGAAACTAAATATTTTTAATCTTTTGCTTTTTCTTTCGACAATAATTGTCGAGTAGTCAGATAGAGTATTAAGTCCTTTAGGGGTTTGAATCTTGATGAGGAATTCCTTATCTGAGTCAGAATTATTTATCAATAAAACAACCAGATTGGAGTTTGAGCCAGGTTTCAACTCGATTTTATTATTATTAACTAGTTGTATTTCTAGTTCGTCATTAATTGCATAAGTTGCAAATGACAAAAAAAGAAGCGATGTAAATATTGAAATAATTCTCCACACTTACACTCTTTATTAATTTATAAAAAAATGAGATATTCAATTTATTTTAAAGAAATATTTTCCTAATAATTAGAAAAATAGTGTGTATTCTAATCCAAAGACATCATCTCCTTCACCCGCAGCAATTATTACTGTTTGGTAGGTTTTTTCACTTTTCAGACCTTCCAAATTAAACCTATAACGTGCTGAAGTTGTAGGGAAAAGACCCTTTTTTGGTGCTACTAATACCTTTACAGATTCACCTGTTTCATCAAATAATTCCATTGACATCTCAGGAACTATATAATGTTCACCCGTGTTTGTTATATCAACAGCTAAAAATAATTGGTCTCCCTCTGTTATTAGACTAGGATCTGAAAATACCAATTTTCCTACACCCCTATCTGTAATTTCAGTAACTATCTGTATGGCATAGCGTGTTACTGTGTTAATATTAAATTCTCCTTCTTGATTTGGGTCGATTGGGTTAATACCTTCTATCATTAATACACTCCAGTATGTGCCAATAACTGTATCACTTTTTGGAATAGTTACTTCATACTGAACGTATGTAGTTGAGTTGCCAGCAACAATTGTAGTTTTCGGACTAAATTGTATCCAGTTGGCATTTGATCGATTATGTGAAACTGGGTCGTTGTAAAATGTGAAATCTTCAAAATTATAAAGTAAATCGGTTTGATATATTCTTACCTCCTGTTCGTTGTCGCCGCTATTTTGAATCTTAATTTCACCTTTATAAGTATCCCCAAGTGATCCTTTGTTAATGTGTCTTAAGCTGCCAACAACTTCTATGGAGGCGAAAGAAACATAAGGTAAAACAGCAATAAGAAATAATATGGAAATTTTTTTAATAGTTTTCATATTCTTAAGATTTAGTTTTGTTTGTCAATAATACAAAAAATATCCCTTACAAACAATAATATATCCATTTTTATTGTATTAATATTGTAAATTATACTACATAATAAGACTCAGATTAGTACAATTATTTGGGGATAGTTTTCAGGGGGATATAATTTAATTCAGTTATAGATTAACTATTGTAATCTTATTAAAAAAATGGGATAGCAGTTTTTGCTAACCCATCCTTTTTTTTGTTTTTACAAATAGTATTTAAAAATAATATTATCTACAATTTCATTAACTGTCTGTTATAGTTAAAACAACTGTAGCAGTTGTTCCACCTGTTGCTACGATTGATCCATAGTCGCCTGTTGCAGCATCCCACACATAATCAAAAACATATCCATCATCAGCTGCTGTTCCGGTATAACAACTTCCAATGCCTGTTACCAAGGTTACTGCTCCGGCTGCATTTACAAGGGCAGTAGCCGATGACCCCGTGCCAAGTACTCCTCCGTCATTAGCATTAAGCGAAAGAGAAGTGGCTACAGTTAACGATGTGCCTGATGGTACTCCGGTAATTGATGCTGTAATTGTTCTGGTTTCGGCAGAGCTAACAATTGATGATACTTGAGCATAACCAGTACCAGAACCTCCTGTAATTTGTGCTCCTGCCTCGGTTGTAGTTAGTTCAAGGATTATGGCACCAGCATCTGTGTCAATTAAACATACCTCTGGTATTCCCATGTCTAACGAGTGGTTTGATGTAGCGTTATCTTGCGCATACACATTATTATTAAACATAAATAGTGCTCCAATAATTCCCGTAATTAAAATTAATTTTTTCATAACAATATAGTTTTAGGTGAAATTTTCTTACTGCAAAGTTAAACCTGTAATCAATATAAAACATAGGTGATTAACTGAAATTGCCTTCCGGAAAGCTGATTCGTACTTCAAAAAACCTTACTTTCAATGTAGATAATACTGACTATAACTTCTGCACTATATTATAGTTATTAATTACCATCGTGAGCTGATAGGGTAAATACCACAGTAATATTATATGTAGCTGATGAAATAAGGCTATAGTTAGTTGTTAAATCAATTGGTGCCCAGTTAAAAGTCATTTGATATCCATCATTATATCCAGTACCAGTATAACATGTGCTAATATAAACAACCAAGGTTTGGTCGATGTTAGATAAAGTAATTGGTGTAGTTAATGCGGTTCCCAAATCACCACCACTATTAGTTGTGGTACAAGGTGCAGAGACTAATGTTAGAACAGTTCCTGCAGGTATTGAACCAGATGAGATTCGTGCAGTAATTTCGCGGTCAGTACCCCCAGGAGTTATTGATGATATTTTAACAAATAAATCGGAGTTTGATACATCACCTACTGCTTCTCCTGCAACAGTAGAAATCATATTTAATGTTACAGGCGCACTGTTTGTAGCAATTAAAGCATATGCAGAAACATTTAAAGTAATTTCATCGCCAGCTGTCCAAACCTGTGCACAAATATTTAAATTCATTGGCAAGATAAAACAAATCAGTATATATTTTAAAGTAACTTTATTCATAATCTTTTTACTCCGTAGATGTAATTGTGTAAGTAACAGAAATAGCTTCTCCATTTTCAAAACTAAGGCTATAACTATAACTTTGTGGGTATTCCCATATATAGATTAGTTGATGTCCTTTATGAAGCCCGGTACCTGTATAACAGCTTCCTATATCATTAATAATATTCTGTGGGTAAGATGATAGGGTTATCTGCCCAGAGACCGTTCCAACCATCCCCGCACCAACACCCATATCTTCTCCTATAATTAAATTTAGCAATACGTTGGCAGGTAAGGTACCTTGACTAAGATGAGCAGTTATATAATTTGATAAACCATCACTAACAATGGAAGAGTAATTTATCCATGTATTATCACCAGTAGATGGCGTTACAACTTGCTCAACTTGATTTGGATCAGATGATGAATAACTAAAAGTTAATATCTGATTTTCATCAACCACTAAGTCGATAAGAGCAACAGCCGGTATACTTAAATCTATCGAAACTTCTGCGGTATTATTTGTTTGACCATTAGCAATGGATAGTGTACAAATAAACAGCCAAAGCATAGCTATTAGTATATATGGTTTTTCCCCTATCAAAACAATTTGCTCGAAATTTGGGTGTAAAGGTAGGTAAATATGCAATGTATTAAAAGGAATAAATGCTGAAAAGAGGGTAATAAATACTGATTCTTAGGTTCATAATAACTTATGAAAGCGGTATTTTTCTCAGTTTAATTAAATTATGAGTAAAGCCATCTATTTTACATTGTGGGCATTTATTATGTTTCTCTGTA
>JASFYV010000094.1:0-11532 GCA_045046925.1 Candidatus Marithrix sp.
TTAATAACTTAGGTTCATACCCTACGTTTCTGACTATAACTACCATCGGAAGCCGTTTTAGTGTCATGACAATGTCTATGAAGCACTTGCAAGTTGTTTAATTCCTCATTACCGCCACGACTCTTAGGTATGATGTGATCAAGTTCGATTATAGAATCATGTTTGAATTCCTGACTACATATGTTGCATGCAAATTTTTGCTTTTTAAGACAAGATTGCTTTCTAGTCATTTTTCCATTCATGTTAGCTAGACTACGCTTATTCCAGTACTCTACTTGACCATCAAAAATATGATGACTGCCTTTGATTTTAATGTGTCTTACAATCTTGGTACTAGCTATATCATATAGTTCATAGTCCTTGGTCTTAAAAACCCAATTCCCTTTTCCTACACTATGCCAATATTTCTTTGCAATCCATACTTTGCCTTTGTTGTTATGCTTCTTATAAGCCCAACGCCATAATTTCTTAAAGATGTACCTTCCTATAGCACTAAAAACTTTTTTGGCTACGTTTCCACTATGGTAGTTTGCGTATCCTCTTATTACAGGATTTAACTTTCCAATTAATACATCTTGAGTTACGCCACCATGCGATTTAATCACATCCTTAATCTTAAGCTTTATGGATTTAATAGAATCTTTTGATGGTTTGATAAGCAATTTACTTGTAGTATTACTAGTTTTGTATCGTCTTATATTACAGCCTAAGAAGTCAAAACCATCGTATATGTCTGTGATGCGTGTTTTCTCACTACTTAATTCCACATTCATCTTTTCCATACACCATTTTCCAATCACTACTTTCAATTCCTCAACTATCCATCTTTCCTTGGCAATTACTACAAAATCGTCTGCGTAAACGATAACTTGAATTTGACATAAATCTTTTCTACGTGATTTCTGTCCCGTTCGTATCCCATGCAGTACCATCGTTTCCATTCCAGTAAATGCGATATTGGCTAGCAGAGGGCTTATAATACCGCCTTGTGGCGTACCTTTATCTGTGTCTACCATCTCATGATTTACTGTCATAGCTCCACTTTTAACTAAATTCTCAATTGTACCAATAAGTTGTTTGTCATTTTTGATTATAATGTTATCTGTTATTGCTACTGTCGATATGTTATCAAAGAACCCTTTTAAATCGCCTTCAAGTATCCATGCCTGTTGTTTCCTATTTGTTGACATGAATATCTGTTCTATTGCATCTTTGGTACTTCTTTTAGGTCTGAACCCGTAAGAATCTCGTTCTGCAATAGTTTCATAGCTTGGTTCAATAATAGCTTTTAGTTTAGCTTGGTACACTCTGTCATTAATAGTTGGTATCCCTAAAGTTCTGATCTTACCGTTTTTCTTAAGTATTTCTACTTGTCTAACTGGAGACCATGGTCTTTCAATACCGTCCTTCAAATTCTCTACTAATTCCATTCTCTGGGCTGGTGTAAGGCTTTTTATACCATCTACGCCCGCCGTCCTTTTACCTTTGTTATCTTGAGTTACACGTCTTATGCTTAATAATGTCATTGCTTCAGATTTGAATAAAATCCTACGCAACTCTCTTACCTTTGTGTAATTCTCATATTCCATTGCAACTGATATGCTTCTTTGTAAGCGGTCAACGAAATTCTGACACGCTTTCCAATCTACTGTTTTCCATGCCTCCTTAAGTTGCTGTTTTCGATTCAACTTAGGAAAACATTCTGTAATACTGAATATTTTCTTCATTTGGGACTTCCACTTATAAATTAACATTTGATGTAAAACTTCTTACACCTTATTTTTAAGATAATCTTAAATTATTTCCATCTTATCGTTTTATTCCTTAATTAGAGATACCTAATTGGAAAATTTAATTACCTATCAATTCATTCGTATACAGTAAGTAAGTCAGCTTATATTAGCCATTACAGCCAATCATTTGCTTTTTACTCAATCCTCCTTACTGGCACATCATATGTCTATGACCGTTTGTATCCAAATCTTTGCAGATTCTAGTCCTTGTAAGAGCTTATCTCGTTTCACGCTACTGGCTGTTACTCGTACTTAGATGGTTGCTCTACGCCTATGTGCCTTTGTGGGTTACTGAACATCTTGATGGCTTACCTGTTTCCCTTACACACATATAGGTTTATCTTGATATTTATCCTATTCCTTTGTTAAAGACGTTTTATTACACAACTTCACTTGTCAGTTCATCATATACAATTTGTAGAACGATCAAACTTAATATCTAGTTTGCTAGCGTCCATTATTCCCTGCTTAAACCAGCCTAGAGACAACTCTCATGGCCAATTGGGTAAGTTATACCTTTAGTGAGTAACACACTAGGAGCCGCCTTACAGCTCCATAAATAACGTAATTATAATTACCTAATACTCTGGTAATCCTAGCCTTTCTCCATTATTCCATCAATCATAGCCAAAGAAACTGGTTTAAAAGGTGCAAGACTAGTTAATGTAAAATTAATCGAATTTGGCTTACAAATCAAACACCATGATAATAAGAATAAAATTTACTACCAACTAACAGAAAAAGGTCTTAAATATGGTCAATATCAAGACTTCAGTATTGGAAAAGCCTCACACCGCAAAATAAAATGGTACGAAAGCGTCTTAAAACTATTCCAACCGCCAGCCTCAGAAATATTTAGATTGGTATAATCATTCTCAAATGGATTAGTCAGTATTTCGATATGTCTACTGACTGATCCACCAAACGTTAAAACTATCCAAGCTGGCATCTTAAATAGCACTTCTCCTCCCATCAGCCAAACCAACTAGCCAATGTCTCGCACCCACCTGCTAGAGGTTACAACTGGTACAAAATTATAGTTTCTACATTCAATAAAATACAAAATATACCGATACTTTAAATCGTCTGGCCAATTTTCAGATCGAACTCTCACCTATAAAGACCTCTATTATTTTTGAATATAAATCTATTGAATAAGCTTTTACTATTTTTATACTCTCTGTAATATTTTTAGATTCCTAATCTTAACTTTTTTAGCAATATTTATGATTGCTTGTAATTTTATATTTTATCTAAAAATGACCACCAGATAAACAATTGATTGTTGAATTTAATTAAGAATTAAGAATTGCTACACAATAGAGATAAAATTTTGCTAAAGTATCTATCTTTGCAACGTTTGCTATATACTATTTTTAGGTTTCTTGAAATTAATATAAAACTATGTCTATAAAATTACCAAATAATGGCTCTAAAATTAGCATACAAAACAATTCGTTGCATGTTCCGAATAATCCTATTTTAGGTTATATTGAAGGAGATGGTATTGGCCCTGATATTACTAAAGCTTGTTTACGAATTTGGGATACAGCAGTTTTAAAAGCTTATAATGGAAACCGTAAAATCCATTGGGCTGAATTATTTATGGGAGAAAAAGCCAGTAAAATATATGATGGTGACTACTTTCCAGCTGAAACTCTGCAAGCTTTACGAGATTTAGTAGTATCTATTAAAGGGCCATTGACAACACCAGTTGGTGGGGGATTTCGCTCTTTAAATGTTTCTTTACGGCAAACTTTAGATTTATATGCTTGTGTACGGCCATTACGTTATTATAGTGGAATTCCTTCTCCTTTATCTCATCCAGAACTGATCGATGTCACCATATTTCGAGAAAATACTGAAGATGTTTATGCTGGTATTGAATATCAATCTGGTTCTCCAGAAATGCGAAAAATGGAAAAATTTCTCAAGCAGGAAATGGGAGCAAAATTTTTTGCAGATAGTGGAATTGGAATTAAACCGATAAGTCCATTTGCAACTAAACGTCTAGTACGCAAAGCAATTAAATATGCTATCGAGAATAATAAGAAAAATGTTACTTTAGTTCATAAAGGTAATATTATGAAATTTACTGAAGGAGCTTTTCGTAATTGGGGTTACGAACTTGCTAAAGAAGAGTTTGCTGCTGAAACGATTACTGAAGAAGAGCTTTATAGTAAATATAATGGCAAACAGCCAGCAGATAAGATTGTGATTAAAGACCGAATTGCTGATATCATGTTCCAATTAATGCTGTTGCGTCCAGCAGAATTTGACGTTATTGCGACCATGAATTTAAATGGAGATTACTTATCTGATGCGATTGCAGCTCAAGTTGGTGGAATGGGCATTGCCCCAGGAGCTAATATAAGTGATGACATTGCTGTGTTTGAAGCTACCCATGGTACTGCTCCAAAATATGCTAATTTAAATAAAGTAAATCCTGGTTCTTTATTATTTAGTGGAGTCAATATGTTGGAATATATTGGTTGGCAAGCAGCGGCCGATTTAATCACTGATGCTTATCCTAAAGTAATTCAGAAAAAAATAGTAACCTATGATTTTGCTAGATTGATGGAAGGAGCAACAGAAGTTTCTACCAGTGGATTTGCCGATCATTTGATAGCTGAAATTAATCGCTAAGTATATTTCTAAAATGAATTATACAGGAGTAATTTTATGAAAATGCTTACTAAATTAACAGGTTTTTTTGTAATAGAATTTTTGATTTCATTGTTAATAATGGGCATATTGTTTGCCATTGCTGCTCCGATTTATCAAGTTTATTCTAATCGAGCCAAAACAACAGAAGCAATGATGTTAATAAATGCTGTTAAAGCCGATGTTGTTAAATATTACTCTTACTATGGTAAATTGCCGAATAGTTCTAAACAGCTCAATCCTTATATTAGTAGTGGAAGTTATATTAGTGATATTAGTATGCAACAAAATACTATTACTGCAAAATTTGCTCAATCAAATGAAGCTATTGCTGGTTTATCATTAAGTTTTACTCCAGCACTGGCAAAGTATGAAATTCCCAAAGTGATAAAATGGGTCTGTGGCTATTCCTCTGTGACTGATAACTTTGTTTTGCAAGGAGTGAATCAAACTAATATTCCACCAAAGTATTTAACTAAAACATGTCGTTCATCAACTGGAGAATTATAAATGGCAACTATAACATCTGTTAATATTACTGATTTTATTAGTGAATTGGCATTATTATTAGAAAGTGGTATTTCTTGTAATGAAGCACTTAAAATAATCCGACAAGAAAACTCTGTATTGCAAAAGTTAATTGACAAAATTAGTGCTGATTTAGAAAATGGGAGTAGTTTAGCTGATAGTTTTGCCAAATATCCTCAATATTTTGAACCATTTTTAGTTGATTTAATACAAGATAATGGAGAAACAAATTTAACAAAAATTGCTCAATATCGAGAGACTTTGGATGTTGATGCCACAGCTTTAACTAAAAAAATATTAATGTCCTCTGCATATCTGATATCTTTAGTTTGTATCACTATAATTATCATAAGTTTATCTCTAATTTATGTTGTCCCAGTATTTGCAAATATGTTTACGAGTTTTGGTGGAGAATTACCAGGTTTGACTCAATCAGTCATGAATCTGTCTAGTTTTTTTGTGGCAAATTGGCTATTTATTACTATTGGTATCATTATTTTTTGTGGATTAATATTAATGAATTGGCAACTTTTAACTTTATATATACCACCATTTAATGGTTTGTATCGGAAAATTATTTGGATACGTTGCTTACGAACTTGGTCATTTATGCTATCTGAAGGTACTTCAATGAGCCAAGCAATTGCTGCATCTGCCCAAATAGTGAGGAATTCGGTTTACACTAAACGATTAACTAATATTAGCCAACAAGATGATATAACAGCAGCTTTAACTGGCTATTTTCCCGAGAAAATTATTCATGCCATCCTAGTTGGCCAACGAACTAATAAATTAGATATATTACTAGCTAAATTGGCTGATTATTATACTAAACAACTGAATATTGCTATTGAACCAGCTATTAAAATTTATACCTTATTTTTAATTATGATTATTGGTAGCATAATTGGAATATTGATTATTTCCATGTATTTACCTATATTTACTATGGGTGGACAATTATGACAAAAGGTTTTATATTTATAGATATTATGGTTACTGTAGCTATTATTGGCATCCTTGCAGCAGTAGCAATTCCAGCTTATAGTGATTATTTAGCGAAAAGTAAAATAGCAGAAATTAGCTTATTGCTTATCACAGTTAAAAAAGCAGTTGGAGATTATTATGCCTATCATGGTAAATTTCCAATTAACAGTAAAACTGCCAGTATACCTGAACTAATAAAAGGTAATTATGTAGCTGGAATTAAAGTTAACTCTGGCGCTATTGAAATAACTTTACGCACAGATATCGAAGCCCAAATTGCCGGTGGTGTATTAAATTTACAGCCAATAGTTAGTGATTCACTAGTAAATGTTGGTATTATGAATTGGACTTGCAGTAGTACTTTGGATAATAGATACTTACCTAAATATTGTAGGAGTTAATATGCGAAACCAAGGTTTTACCTTGATAGAATTAATGTTTGTAGTATCTATTATTGGTATTTTGGCTGCTACAGCTATCCCTGCCTATAATGATTATATAAAACAGGCTAAGGTTAGTGAAGCATTTATTCTTGCCAGTAGTATTACAAAAAGTATTGGTGATTATTACGCTTATAAAGGCAAATTACCCAAAGATAATGATGCTGTCAGTTTACCAGAACCACAGAATTTAAGTGGCGAATATGTTGAAAGTTTACAGATAGAACAAGGAGTTATTCATATAAATTTCAAATTTGGGTTAGATAACGGTAAAACTCTATCATTAAATCCAGCGATTATTAATGCCTATCCTCCTAACAATGCAATAACTTGGGTATGTGGTTATGCAAAAGCAGTAACAGGCATGACATTAATTGGCACAAATAAAACTGATATTGAGCCTAAATATTTACCCAGCGTATGTTTATCTGATTAAAAAGAGGTTTGAAAATATGCTTAAATTACAACAAGGTTTTACGTTAATCGAATTAATGATTGTGGTTGCAATTATTGGTATTTTAGGTTCTATGGCTTTGCCTACTTATCAAGATTTTATCATTAGAGCTCAAGTTGCAGAAGCGATGAATTTAACTGCAAGCATTAAAAAATCAATTAATAATTATTATATTGCTAACCAAGCTTTTCCTACGAATAATCAAATAGCTGGTGTTCCCAAACCAGAACATTTAATTGGTAATTTTGTTACTGGAATAGAAGTAAAAAATGGAGTAATTCATATAGATTTAGGCAACCGAATTAATGCTCAGGTAAATGACAAGGTATTAAGTTTACAACCAGCAATTGTTACGGCAAATCCTAGTAGCCCTATCGCATGGCTTTGTGGTTATGCAGAACCAGTCAATGGTATGACAGCAGTTGGAAAAAATCATACCACAATTCCAAGTTTATATGTAAGTTTAGATTGTCGTAGTTGGAAAGAAAGCTTGTAATTATCAATTGATATCCTGATGAAATGTTTCTTGCTACGTTCGGATTACACTTAGGATAAACTATCGTTGAAACGGACAATTTACATTTTTGTTTAGTGCTGTTTCACATAATATGTTATGTGTAAGAAAGAATTAAATGAGGATGATAAAAGAAAAATATAAACAATTGTGCTTATCTCTACAATGTAAAGGAAAATATTATGGAAGAAGAAAAAAGACAACATTTAGAATTTATTCAGAATGTTATTACTCGGATGAATACAAATTCTTTTCAAATAAAGGGTTTGTCAATTACAATTGTAACTGCTCTTATGGCAATTTATGCTTCAACCCAAAATGTGGTTTTTATATTTTTAGGAATTCCACCGACTTTACTTTTTTGGTTTTTAGACAGTTATTATTTACAACAGGAAAGAAAATTTAGGGGTGTATATAATGACGTTACTGGTTTGAAAGATAAAATAAAAGTAAAACCTTATGAAATGCCAATTCAAAAATACAACAAGGAAATAGATAAACAATTTTCTTTTTGGAATGTTTTCCTTTCACAAACTATAAAATGGTTGTATTTATCAGTTGTTATCTTCCTATTTTTAATAGGAGTTTTACTTATATATAAAGATTGTTTACTAAATTAAAAGGATAATATTATGGCAAAAAGAAAAGTGTTCTATAGTTTTCATTACATTCCAGACAATTGGAGAGTTTCTCAAGTACGAAATATTGGGCAAATTGAAGACAACAAGCCTGCTACCGATAATGACTGGGAAACCATAAAAAGAGGTAAGGACATAGCAATTAAAAAATGGATTGCTGATCAAATGAAAGGCCGCACTTGTACAGTTGTCCTTGTTGGTAAAGATACAGCCAATAGGAAATGGATAAAGCATGAAATCGTTAAATCATGGGGTGATGGGAAAGGAGTTGTTGGAATTCATATTCATAAATTAAAGGATAATAATGGAGACCAAGCAGAAAAAGGGAGTAATCCTTTTGAATATTTTACTGTTGGAGAAGATAAGAAAAAACTTTCTTCTATTGTAAAATGTTACAATCCACCGTATCCTATAAGCACTCATGTTTATGACCACATAAAAGAAAATTTGGCAGATTGGATTGAAGAAGCCATAAAGATTCGCAATGATTTTTAACGAACCAAAAGGGATCAGTACCATTTTTTAATTCGTAAGCCGTACATGTTAAATTAATAAATTACAATTTGGTAGGGTGTATAAGCGATAGCGTCATACACCTTATCTCTAACTTAATTTTTTGGAAGCACATACCTAAACGGTTGCTCAAGAATGGTGTTAACTCGTAAGCCGTATATGTCTAATTAATAAATTGAATTTGGTAGGGTGTATAAGCGATAGCGTCATACACCTTATCTCTAACTTAATTTTTTGGAAGCACATACCTAAACGGTTGCTCAAGAATGGTGTTAGTTGGGTAATTTTTCAATACAATTGAACATACAGTTTTCATAAAATGTTTTTTGCACTATTAGTTGCAATTTTCATAACATTAATATATATTATGTTTTTTACAGGTTTATATGTAATTTCCATAATATACCATGATTTCATTATACAATATGAAAACAGTTCAAAAGTTAGAAATAGAGTTTAAAGGACTAATTCTTTCTCAAGATATGCACACAAAAATGTTGTATGTAAAAGAATTAGAAGCATCAATGCTCAAGGTAGTTGGAGATATAAATAAGTCATTTAATATTTTTATGACTAGAAAAGATACCAAAGATTTTATAAATGTGTTGAAAAAGGAAGATAATATTTCTGAAAATGAGATAATTTCTGGTAGAGGAAAAACTAAAAGAGTTCACCACTTTTTAGCTTTCAAATATGCTACTTGGGTATCTAAAGAATTTGAACTAATCGTTTACAAATTTTTTGTAGAGTACTATCCAGTTATTCGAGAATTAGGTGGAGATAAATATAATGATTTTAGGCTTAAATATCTCCCGAAAATATATGATGGTGAAAGTACTAGATGGATTATCATAAATATGAATCTTGATATAAATCGAATTTTGCAGAAGGAAAATGGTTGGAATAAACAAAATAAGTTTGAGTACAATTCAAGAGAGTATATTTATTCACATATAATTGTTGATATTGAACGTAATTTAAAACCTAAAACTCGTCAAAATATTTCAAATTGGTTAAAAGAAAGAATTCTTTATCATTTTAGAACTTTAGAAATTATAAATGAAAGTAAATAAATTCAAAGTTTATCTTGGAGACGGATTTAGATATGAAAACTAACCAAATGATGGAGTGCGACACGTTTGCTTAGAAACTTGTTATAAAACAAGCCAATAAGCAGGATTGCAATTAAGTAATTACAATTATGTTATTTATGGGGATGAAAGGCTACCTCCACTATATTACTTAGAATATTATTATACAGATGACCATTATCAAACATTCGCAAAAATTGAGGGAATTTAAATGAATCCTACTCATACGTTGAAAAGTCTTACCGTACAAGTTTCCAATAAACTATCCCCTATTATATCTAATTCTTTTTTGATTGATGGAAATGTGATAACAAACAAGGAATCTTTCTTTAAAGAATTTGCTGAAAAATTAAAATTTCCAGAATATTTTGGTGGCAATTGGGATGGTTTTTATGATTGCATAACAGACCTTTCATGGATTAAAGAAGATGATGGTTATTTAATAATTTATGAAAACTCTTTTAATTTTCAATCAAATGATTCGGAAAATTGGAAAACTGCCAATAGTATATTATTTGAGGCTGTAGATTATTGGAAACAACAAAACCAACCAATGATCATTATGTTTTTATAGAAGGAAATTCTAACTTAGTCTTGAAGACCAACCTATATGCGGTTTAAGAATGATGTTAGAAAAAATATTGTATTAAATCCATATGTTAGAATGATGGTAGGTTTAAAATAACTCGTAAGCCATATATAGTTTGGTTGATAAGTTGTAATTTGTAGGGTGTATAAGCGATAACGTTCATGCACCTTATCTATAACTTTATCTTGGAGGCGGACTTTTAGCCGTTCAAGAATGGCGTTATGTGAAATATATTTTACTCTAGGAAGAAATCTAATGTCAATAAGTATTAAAGGCACTCAAACAGAAAAGAACTTGCTGAAAGCTTTTGCTGGCGAATCACAAGCAAGAAACCGATACACATATTTCTGCGGAGCTGCAAAAAAAGAAGGTTTAGTACAGATAGCATACATATTTGAAGAAACAGCAAATCAAGAAAAAGAACATGCCAAAAGGTTCTTTAAGTTTCTGGAAGGTGGTGATGTTCAAATAACAGAAACCTTCCCCGCCGGAAAAATAGGAACTACTTTAGAGAATTTAAGAGCAGCTGCTGCAGGTGAAGAGCACGAATGGACGGAGCTATATCCTGCTTTTGCTAAAGTAGCTAGAGAAGAAGGCTTCAGTCAAATAGCCGCTGCATATGATGCGATATCAATCGCAGAGAAACAACATGGCAAACGATATAATGACCTTGCTAATAATCTTGAAGCGGGGAAAGTTTTTAAAAGAAATGGTAAGGTTGTTTGGCGTTGTCTAAATTGCGGTTATCTTCATGAAGCTGGATATGCACCGAATGCATGCCCTGCTTGTTTGCATCCCCAAGCCTACTTTGAGTTATTGGGTGAAAATTGGTAAGCCAAACCTCACAATCGCATAACAATGCCATTAACACGGATGTAAAAAGCTGGCACTTTTCACATCGGTTATGGCGATGTTAACTCGTAAGCCGTATATGTTTAATTAATAAATTAAATTTGGTAGGGTGTATAAGAGATAGCGTCATATACCTCATCTCTAACTTAATTTTAGAAGCATACCTAACGGTTGCTCAAGAATGGCGTTAATTGGGTAATTTTTCAATACAATTGAACATACAGTTTTCATAAAATGTTTTTTGCACTATTAGTTGTAATTTTCATAATATTGTAACTACCTACCTATAACGATATAGAGATATTGGGGAGTTTTATACAAGTTTAATAAAAATCCGTGCATATCTTCTGCCCACAGAGAACCATTTTCTAATTGTTAAGTTCACGTATGTGCACCACATAAAGTATGACGCATTCCATCAAATTTAAAATAAGGAGACCAACAGTCGTGCTGTGCCTTTCGAAGTCTT
>JASFYV010000095.1:0-9933 GCA_045046925.1 Candidatus Marithrix sp.
ACCGAGTTCATTAAGAACCTTGTATTGTTTACATCCATCTTCATAGCCATGGTCACAAGCTTGACCAAAGAATTCTTTTGCACTACTCTTGTTTTGTCTTACCCCTTCTCCATTAGAGTAGAGTTTTCCTAGATGAAAACATCCTGTTGCCTCACCACTTTTACAAGCTTGTTTATAAAATTCTCTAGCTTTTTTAAAGTTTTTCTTGCCTGCTTTTCCTGTAGCAAATGCATCACCTAGATTGAGACAAGCCTCTGCATCATAACTTTTACAAGCTTTTTCATAGTAGTGAACTGCTTTTAAATTATCTCTGCTAACACCCCGTCCATTTTCATACAATGACCCAAGTATTTTACATCAAATAGCACAAAATGATGGAGTAGTTTCAGTACGACAAACTGCAATTCGTAAAATAACCGAACTAGATATTTTAAATAATATATATCAACAAGATATGGATAGTTCAGTCCAAGAACTGGCTAAACAACGTTTAAAACAACTGATTTGCTGTCGTCAAAAAAATGATTGCCCAACTCTTGAAAGTAGACTTAATTGGATTAAACAAGCTAATGATGCTGAAATACTCACATATGTAGCAGAAAATGCTCCAGAAGTTGATTTACGTTTGACAGTAATTGATAAAATAACCAGAGAAGGTTTATTAGGTGATATTGCCGTTAAAGATACTTCTGCTGAAGTCAGATTAGCAGCTGTGGCAAAATTAACTCAGAAATCTACTTTGGAACGAGTTGTTAAGGCAGCTCGAAATCATGATAAAAAAGTTAGTAAAATTGCTAAGGAAAAACTGGATGCAGTAATAGAAGAATTAGAACGTCCAGCGAAAACACTAGCTGAAAGTAAAGCTATTTGTACTAAACTAGAATCATTAGAACGCCGTTTACAATCTGAAAAATATCAGCAGTCATTTCAGAATATCGATAGTTCAAATCCGTTGAAAATAGAACAGAATGAATTTCAACACTTACAAGAACGCTGGCAACTAATAGTAGCTTATGCTGAACTTGAATTTAAAACTAGTTTTAATAACTTAAAAACTGCAATAACAACTATACTTGATGCTCATCAACACACTTTAGTTGCTTTGCAAAAACGTGAAAAAGCTAGAATACCATTGCGTACTGTGAAACAAGAATTATGTGATAAAGCTGAAACATTATTAATAGAACTAAAAAACTATCAATCAGGCAAAGATACAACTGCTTTTGAACAACGTTTTGAAGCTTTAAAACAGCAATGGATAAAAGCTAAATCATTGGGTATTGAAGTAGAAGAAAAAAGTTGGCAAGAACGTTTCACTAGACTATCTCAATCTATACAGAAACGTCATAAAAAATTACACGAACATTATAAAACTATTACTCAATTGGAGAGTATTTGTAACCAAGGAGATAGACTTGCCAGCAATAATGTGATTAAAATAGAGCAAGTCAAAAATTTACAATCTAAATGGAGTAAAATATCACAACAAGATGATTCTTTATTAGTTTTTACTGAACTAAATCAACGTTTTTCTAGTTTAATCGAAACAATACAATCCAGATTACAACAGCAGAAAAAACAATACCATGAAAAGGTTCTCCAACTTGATAAACTGTTAGCAGAACTTGAATTAGCAGTAGAAGCTGGGGAATTAAAAACAGCACTTCCTATTGAGAAACAAGTTCGTCAATTAATTAGTGAAATTAATAATTTATCTGCAAATAAAAATAAATCACTAGAAAAGAGTTTGCGAGAATATAGTAGCAAAATAAGCAAATTGCGTAGTTGGCAAAATTGGGGTGGTGAACAAGGAAGAGAAAATTTATGTCAACAGGTAGAAACATTATCTATTAAAGATACTGATCCTGATGAATTAATACGTTTAACTAGTAAAGCTCAAGAAACATGGAAACAACTTGGCTCTTCTGGTTATTCGCCTGAATTGTGGAAAAGGTTCGATAAGGTTTGTCAAACTATCTACCAGCATTATCGAGAACATCTATGTTTAGAAATGGAACAATTATGTGAAAATTTACCAAAACCAGAGACAACTGCGAATTTAGTTCGTAAAGCTCAAACAGCTTGGAAACAACTTGGAGGTCAAGGTAATTCACAAGAACTGTGGGAGCGATTTAATAAAATTTGCCAAACAGTTTATGAACCTTGTAAGACTTATTTTGATGATAAAGCTAATGAACGTCAGCAGAACTTAGTAAAAAGACAAAATTTATGTGAGCAATTAGAAAAATTTGTTAGTAATATAAATTTGGAAACAACAAATTGGAAGGAAGTGCGAAAATTTTGTCATAATATGGAAAATGATTGGCGAACTATTGGGGTAACAAATCGTAAGGATAAAAAAATTGTACAAAACCGTTTTACCACTTCTATTGATATTATAAAATTTCATATACAAGTTGAGCAACAACGTAATTGTAGCGAGCGCTTATTATTATTACACAAAGTTGAAAACATTGCGGATTTTCTAACTGAATTACTGGAACAAAATAATGATAAAGAGGTTGATAATTCTGCTAAAGAAAAAATCAACACATCAATTATTGAAGTTAAAAAATTACAAGAACAATGGAAAAATGCTACTATTGTTTCAGGTAACAACCGAGTTGAACATGAATTTTGGGAAGTATTTCGGAGTGCTTGTGATAGAATATTTAATCATCGTAAACAACAACAAGAACTTACTAAAAAACAACGGCAAAATCACTTAGAAGCTAGGATTGCTTTATGCGAACAAGTTGAAGTTTTAGTAAATTATGATGAAGAAAATATACTGTCTATCCCAGAACAACTAGAAAAATTCAGGGAAGAATGGAAGTTAATTAGAGAATTATATCAAAATAAAACTGATAGCCCTAAAAATATCAAAGATAACGATGCAATAGAAGATAGATTTAGAAAAGCTAAGCAACTGGCTTTGTCTTATCACAAAAATCATCTAACTTTAGAACGTTATAAGCAATTAGATTTACTGAAACAAAAAGTCAGTTTTTGTGTCGAATTAGAACAGAACACAATAGGGCATCATGAAAAATTGGATACTATTCAAAACTCTTGGGATGGTTTGTCTAAATTAGATGATGTTGAATTAGAACTTAAAGTAGAACAACGTTTCCAAACAGTATGTAATGTTATTAAAAATGGCGGTAATATTGGGATACTAGACAATCTGGAAATTAAGGAAATATTATGTATTCGCATGGAAATATTAGCTGGAATAGAATCTCCTTTGGAAGCTAATGGGGCTAGATTGGCTTATCAAGTAGGACGTTTATCTGCTGTTATGAATGGCAAAGCAACCGAAGTAACTTCTGACCCTAAACATGAAGCTGAGGAAATAGAATGGGATTGGTATTCCAGTGGAGCAGTCCCTAGTGATAAAACTCAAATGTTAGAACAACGTTTTCATCGAGCAACTACAGCATTTTATGCAAAAATAACTTGCTAATGGCAATTATGAAAAATCCTCTGAAATGGGGTGTTATATCAGTTGCGATTGTCATGAGTATTACAATTTGGCAACTTGGCCAAGGACATAATATTCGAGCCTGGATAGCATATAATTTATTACATACTGCATGGATACGGACTCAAAGTAGTGGTCGGCAAGTTGAACCTTGGCCATGGGCAGATACTTGGCCTTTGGCACGTTTATTTGTACCACATTTGGATTTGGAAAGGATAATTCTTTCTAATACAAATGATGGTATGTCGGCTTTTGCATTGGGACATTCTAAAACTAGTGTACTACCAGGTGAATTTGGCAATAGCGTACTTAATATAGCACATCGTAATACTTTATTTAATTTTTTAAAAATACTTAAACTTGGTGATACATTAGTATTGGAATCATTGCATAGTGGTCGTTGGCATTATCAAGTTTCCGCTATTTATATTGTAGGTAAAACTGAAACAAATTTAGTCGAACCTAGCTTAAATAGACGTTTAACTTTAATAAGTTGTTATCCTTGTAGTGATAAAGATACTCAACGTTATGTTGTGGTTGCTGAAGAAATTGAAAGAGTAATATCAATTGTTTCTAATCATTAACTGAAGTTACGCAGAGTTAACTAAAATATATATGTAGGATGCAATGAGGAACGAATTGCATCAATCGTGTATCTAATGGGACTCGAAAGATGTAATTCGTAAACTCATTACATCCTACGTAAAATCTATATACAGTTTGCGTAACTTTAGTCATTAATTATTATGTTAGCTTGCGTAAATCATTATTTCTTTCATATTTTTTGTATTGATCATTAGAAATAATTCCATGATCTAACATATCAAAAAAACCAACAGTAAATCCAACACATGCTCCAATTATCAATAATCCTATAATTTCAAAGATCATTGTTTCATTACCAGCACTTGGAGTTAGAATTCCAAAAAATAATAGAATCATTAAGGTAATACCAACAATAGCAATACCGATTAACATACCAAAGAATGCTCTTATTGATGCTCTGATCAATGCAATAATAACTTTTCCAATAAGTTGACTACCATTTTTCGACTCCCATATTGATTTGATAAATGTGTGATAATATTTAATTCATTCTTAATCTATTAAATTTTAAGCAAAATACAAACCAATATTCAGAAAAAGTATTTTTAGTATAAGTAAATTAAATAATAATTTTATTAAATTAGAGAAAAATCATGAATCAAAATGCACAGTTTTGGAATAATAAATGGCGGCAATCTCCTATAACATATACTGGTAGAGCTTTACGTGGAGATAATGAAAGAATTGTTTGTGATGTAAAATGTTTTATAACTCCAAACGATACGATACTAACTGAAATAGTCAATGATTATCGTCTAAGAAAATCCACTCATAATGAGACTGCTCAAGCAATCCAAAAATTTGTAGTAAATTTTTTAGATTATGTAGGAGATGAGGAGGCTAGTGACTGTCCTGAATTTTGGTTATTCCCTTTTGAAACTTTACAATCTGGAGTAGGAGATTGTGAAGATGGTGCTATTTTAATGGCTAGTTTAATGATCAAATCTGGAATTCCTGCATATCGGGTTAAGGTAGCTGCCGGTTATGTACAAGCTTCTCCTACCGCTCCACAAGGTGGGCATGCTTATTGTGTTTATTTAGCTGATCGAAACTATGGTAATCAAGACTGGGTAGTTATGGATTGGTGTTATTATGAAGATTCACGCTTAACACCAGAAGATAAACCTTTGGCAAGAAGAGGTGGTTATCGAGGTTGCTATAAAAATATTTGGTTTACCTTTAATAATGAATTTTCTTGGAATCAAACTGATTTAGAGATTGATGCCAGACGTATTAGTAGAAGCCAAACTAATTCTGATGCTAAAACAACTGGTGCGATCTCGCAAGCGAATCCAATTACAATAGTGATGGATAAAATTAAAACGAAAGTTAAGTTATAATAATTCTTAATTATGAATGCTTAATTAAATTCAAAAATTACTGGTGTTGTTGTATTTAAATGTAGGATGCAATGAAGAATGAATTGCATCAAGATGTAATTCGTATGCCTCAATACCATTAAGTTAAGCAGGGCGAACACATAGGTTCGCCCCTACAATATTGAAATATATTATGTAGGAGCAGAACCTGCATGTCTGCCCTTAACTTAATGGCATTGCTCATTCCTACAATTAGTTCAACACTGTGCAAGATTATCAAGATTTATAATCCAGCTTTTAAACTAGCTTCAATAAACTTATTCAAATCACCATCTAATACAGCTTGAGTGTTAGTATTTTCTATTCCAGTACGTAAATCTTTAATATGTGATTTATCTAAAACATAAGAACGAATCTGACTTCCCCAACCTATATCTGATTTTCCATTTTCTACTTCCTGCTGTTCTGATTGACGTTGCTTCATCTCCAACTCATATAACTTAGCCTGTAACTGTTTCATTGCAGTAGCTTTATTTTTATGTTGGGAACGATCATTTTGACATTGGACTACAGTATTGGTAGGCAAATGAGTAATACGAACTGCGGATTCGGTACGATTGACATGCTGTCCACCAGCACCACTAGCACGATAAACATCAATGCGTAAATCGGCTGGATTAATATCTATTTCTACAGTATCATCTATTTCAGGAGCAATAAATACTGCTGCAAAAGAAGTGTGTCGTCGATTTCCAGAGTCAAATGGTGACTTACGAACTAAACGATGCACTCCAATTTCGGTACGCAGCCAACCAAAAGCGTAATCTCCTGTAACTCGAACAGTAACTGATTTTATACCAGCAACATCGCCTGGCGAATAATCTACTATTTCAGTAATAAAACCTTGTTTTTCAGTCCAACGTAAATACATTCTCAATAACATATCAGCCCAATCTTGAGCTTCTGTACCACCAGAACCTGATTGAATATCTAAAAAAGCATTATTAGCATCCATTTCTCCAGCAAACATACGAGAAAATTCTAATTTAGTTAATTGTTGCTCTAAGCTGTCTAAATCTTGACAAACTTCTATTACTGTATCTTCATCAGTTTCTTGTTGAGCTAGTTCTAATAATTCCAATCCATCAGCAAGCTCAGTGGTTAGATTATTTATGGTATAAACTACTTTTTCTAAAGCTACTTTTTCTTGGCCAAGAGCTTGAGCTTGTTCTGGTTTATTCCATAGGTTAGGGTCTTCTAGTTCCCGATTAACTTCAACTAAACGTTCATCTTTAATTGGATAGTCAAAGATACCCCCTAAGAGAGTCAACTCGAGTTTGCATATCAGTAATACGTTGTAAAATAAGATTTAATTCCATTATTGAGCCTTTTAAAATAAGTTATGTAAAAATTTCTAATATCTATATGATATATAGCATTTACCAATTTAGTAAATACCAACCATCCCTTGTTCCCCTCCTAGCTTAGGAAGGGATAGGACAAACGGTAAATGATATAGTTACCAAAAATTATACACTATTTGGTTTACAAACCAAACGCCGTGACCACACGTCTTTACTACCAACTAACAGAAAAAATCTTAAATATGCTCAATATCAAGATTTCTTTTTCCTTAACTTAATGGTATTGAGTTTCATTAGTAGGTAAACACTACTAAATACAAAATTGGCTTTAACGCTCTTTCTAACACTTTGGGACTAGTAAAATGTAATACTGTCCTAACTATTGAATAATAGGTATCCAATCGGGAAATACTATATACTACTACCTTCATGCAAAATTACCAACCTATTAATATGCAAACAAATTGTTCAGTTAGTTTACGTCGAAAAAATATGTCAATTATGATTCGCTTTGTACGAATTATGCACAAATTAAGTCAACTTCTAAGTTATCAAGAAAGTATTAAGTTACCAAATGTGGCCTGTTTTAAACCTAAAAATTCTGGGGTAATGATGGGCTATGATTTCCATATTACAGAACAAGGCCCTAAGCTAATAGAAATAAATACTAATGCTGGTGGTGGTTATTTAGTTTTTAATGCAGCTTATACTAAAAATATTGAACTAGCTGAATTAAAAATTAAGCAAAAATTATTGCAAATGTTTAATCAAGAAATTACTTTGTATGGCAAACAACCATCCAGAATAGCTATTATAGATACTGAACCCAAACAGCAGTTCTTTTTCCCAGAAATGCAGAAATTTGCTCAAATGTTTCAACAGAATTGGCAAATAGCTACAGATATAATCGACCCAACAGAATTAGAAATTAAGAATAACCAATTGTTTTTACATGACAATAAAATAGATATGATATATAATCGGCATTGTGATTTTTATTTAGAAACTTTGCCGGATATAAAAGCTGCATATTTAGCCAACACAGTATGCTTAACTCCTAATCCTAGAGTTTATGGCTTATTAGCAGATAAACGACGCATGATAAGTTGGTCTAATTTATCAAATTTATTAACATTGGGATTAGATGATTCAATTGCTAATTTCATAACTTCTATAGTACCAAAAACTTATTTATTAGCTGATTTGAATTTAGAAGAGATTTGGAATGACAGAAAACAATGGGTATTTAAACCAGTTAATCAATTTGGAAGTAGAGGAGTGATACTTGGTGGTAGCTTGAGAAAAAAACGCTTTGAGAGCTTACTAATTCATGAAACTTTAGTCCAGAAATTAGTGAAACCTTCCCTTACTAATTGTAAAGGATATGAAAAACCTATGAAAACAGACATCAGGATATTTGCTTATCGTGATAAAATATTAGGTATTGGTGCTAGATTATATCGAGGACAAGTGACTAATTTCCAAGCACCAGAAAGTGGTTATGCTCCAGTATATATTGACTAATATACTATTATTTATATAATTTTGATTGAGGTATTAAAGTGGCAAGTGTTATTGTCGACATCGCTCCCCCAAAAAATGTTGGGAAATTTGCATTCTTGCATTTAGGTTTTAGACCATTTTTTCTTGGAGCTAGTATTTTTGCAATCATAGCTATGTTGCTGTGGGTAGGTATATATAATTTTGCTTGGGATATTCAGATATATCCTTCAATAACTTGGCATGCTCATGAAATGATTTTTGGCTATAGTATAGCTGTTATCGCAGGATTTTTATTGACAGCTATTAAAAACTGGACTGGTAAACAAACCTTAAATGGTTATCCATTATTGTTGCTATTTTTATTATGGGCAGTAACTAGAATTTTGCCTTTTATTGGTGTACCTATAGCTGTAATAGCAGTGAGTGATAATCTATTTTTATTATTATTAACAATAGCTGTATTTTGGCCATTTTTTACTACTAAGAGTTGGAAAAATCTAATTTTTGTTGCTATTATACTATTGTTTTTAGCTAGTAATGTTATCTTTTATCTTGGTATGTTGGATATAGTTTCCAATGGAACTTATTATGGTTTATATTCTGGTTTATATTTAATTATCACTTTAATTCTTATTATGGGTCGGCGAGTGATTCCATTTTTTATTGAAAAAGGGGTTGGTTATCCTGTTCAACTAAAAAATTGGAGTTGGGTAGACAAAAGTAACTTATTAATTTTTATATTATTTTGTATATCAGATTTATTTGATTCTAATTCTTATACAACTGCTGGACTAGCTGGATTATCTGCATTAATAAATAGCATAAGATTAGCTGGTTGGCATACCAAAGGCATTTGGAATAAGTCCTTACTATGGATTTTATATGTTGCCTACGCATTTATTATATTTGGCTTAATCTTAAAAGTATTGGTTGTTACTAGTGGAATTTCCCCTTACTTGGCAATACATGCTTTTGCACTTGGCGGAGCTGTCATGCTTACAGTTGGTATGATGGCAAGAGTTATTTTAGGGCATACAGGTAGAAATATTTTTGCACCTCCTAAAGCATTATGGTGGATTTTTATATTACTTGGATGTAGTTCAATAGCCAGAATTATCCTACCATTATTAGATAGTTCTTCGTATATGTTATGGATAACTATTTCTCAAAGCCTTTGGATAATAGCATTTAGTTGGTTTTTATATATATATTTTGCTATGCTGATTTATCCACGAACTGATGGACATTATGGTTAATAGTCAGTTTTATTTTATATAAGATTTACCGCTATTTCTCCCATCCTAAACTAGGAGCAATGTCATTAAGTTAAGAGCAGACACGCAGGTCTGCCCCTACAAAATATAACATATTTCAATATGGTAGGGGCGAACCTATGTGTTCGCCCAGCTTAACGGCATTGTAATCTAAGAGGTAAATGAGGGATGGCCGGCTTTCTTCGGAATGAAATATTATAGTTTTAATTGAATAAATTTTGACAATCCACTGTTTAATTAAGAATTAAGAAATATCCAATCTCACAAATTCTGTTAAAAGATTTCTGATTATAACGGATTATATTGATGGCTGAATTCCCATTCATAGAAGCCGAAACAAGTAAATTAACTAACCAATTATCATCATAAGTATTAAGACGTTG
>JASFYV010000096.1:0-8111 GCA_045046925.1 Candidatus Marithrix sp.
TTAGAGAAAAACGAAAAGCACCACGTACGTTCTTCTAGGCATCTTCTTAACTTTCAGAAAAGATTACGAAAATTTACCTTTTAATCCTTAACTTAATGGTATTGACCTATCAGGTCTTTTGAGGATATTACTACTTTGTTCAGGATTACCACAAATTTTACTGTTTGGAAATAAGAGATATGATTTTGTTTGATTGTATATCTAGTTCTGGCCACTTTTTATTTATTGAAGCAGAGCTTCTTGACAGTACGTTCCCAAACTGGAGTTTAGGAATGATGATAAAAGAATTACCCATATATAATATTGTGTATATACAACCAGTTATCCAATAACTTTCTTAATTTCTTTAATTAGAACTTCATTGCTATATGAACCTTTTTGTAAAATAGTTATCACATTTTCTAATCTAGTTCTGTCTTCTATAGTTATATCTTTAGCAGTAAATACAATAATTGGAATAGATTCGGCAGTATGCTGTTGCAATCTATCTACAAATTCAAAACCATCCATTTCTGGCATTTGTAAATCCAATAATATAACAGCCGGCTTTTGTTTTTTCTGAATATATTCTAATGCTAACCAACCATCTTCTATTTTACAAACTCTAAAATCTGCTTTACGAATAATACGTTCCATCATATCACGGTTAACTTTATCATCATCAATCACCATAACTAATGGAGCAGATTCATTTAAAGAAAAATGATATTTTTGTAAAACGACAGATAACTGTTCACGAGTAATTGGTTTAATCAAATAATCAGATGCACCCAGAGAATAAGCCACACTTTTATCTTCCATCATAGACAATATAATTACCGGAATGGCGGCCAATTCTTTATCTGCTTTTAGATAAGATAAAACTTCCCAACCATCCATTTTTGGCATCATAACATCTAAAATAATCACATCAGGTAACGTCTTTTTAGCTAACTGTAAACCTTCTTCGCCACTTTCAGCTATTTCTACTTGATAACCTTGTTTAGTCAAATAATTATGTAAAATTTTGCGCACTTCTAATTCATCGTCTATGACAAGTATAGTTCCACCATCTCCCAATACTGCCATATCTTCCGCAGAAGAGTTTTCATCTAAGTTACTTTGTACTAAAGTTATTTTAGCTGGTAGTCGAATTGTAAAAGTACTACCTTTATCCAATTCACTTTCAACACTAATTAAACCGCCCATCATTTTCACAAAATGATTAGTAATAGCTAAACCTAAACCACTTCCGTCATATTTTCTAGTGCTAGAACTATCGGCCTGAGTAAAAATTTTGAATAGGTTTTCCTTCTG
This sequence comes from Candidatus Marithrix sp., assembly GCA_045046925.1. Taxonomy (GTDB): domain Bacteria; phylum Pseudomonadota; class Gammaproteobacteria; order Beggiatoales; family Beggiatoaceae; genus DRQV01. The sequence goes on from JASFYV010000096.1 coordinate 1,297, forward strand.
TTCGGCATTCATGCCAATCCCACAATCTTTAATTTTAAATACGATCCATTCATCAATTTCTCGTATAATTTCTAAAAATATAGTACTTTGTTGATTGCTAAATTTGGAAGCATTACTGAGTAATTTTAATAAAACTTGCCGAATTTTAGTTAAATCGGTGTGCATTTCACCTAAATCATCACTATAATAAATTTCTAAAACATCTTTATTGCGGTTTAATAATGGCTGGATCGTACTTACAACATCTTCTACCATGTTAGATAAGTAAAAAGTTTCAGCATAAAGTTCCATCTTGCCAGATTCAATCTTGGAAATATCTAAAATATCATTAATATTAGCTAGTAAATGTTTACCAGCTAAATGAATTTTTTCAATATCTTGACTTAATTCTATTTCTCCAAGATCGGCTATTTCTTCTTGTAACATTTCACCATAGCCAATGATCGCATTCAAAGGAGTTCGTAATTCATGACTCATATTGGCTAAAAATCTACTTTTTGCTAAATTGGCTGCTTGGGCTTCATGTTTAGTTTTTTGTAAATTTTCTTCATATAAGTTAATTGAATCCAGCATGGCATTAAAACCTTTTTCTAGTATTCCTATTTCATCTTGTTCTCTTTCATGAATACGAATATGTCGATTACCAGCACTAACTTGCTTAGTTACATCAGTAAGTAATTCAATTGGTTTGGTAATAATCTTACTAATAAAGAGGGCGATTATTAAAGATAAAAATATGGTTACAGCAATAATAATGCTAAAAGTATTACGAAAAGATTTAATGGAAGCAGAAAAATACTTTATCGGTTGTTTGGCGATTAATGTCCAATAACCAATCTCTGATACTGATATACGATGGTAAGTTAGAATAAACTCTTTAGTTTTAATATTTCCTTCTGTATTTAAAGTAATCTGCTTGGCTAATTCTGGATGTTCTTGAGTTAAAAAGTTATAACTGGTATTTAAGTCTCGTGAACCTCCCCAACATTTGTTAATATCATTGGTATGAGATAAATAAAAACCATTTTGATCAATTAAAGAAACTTTAGTTAAGCTGAGTAAAAATTGATTAGCATCGATATTAACTATAACTATGCCAGCTTTATCTCCATTGGGATAAAAAACAGGAGTAGCATAACGAATAACTGGTTTATAAGGTATTTCTATCTGACCATGCTCTCTATTTAAATCCAGAGGCGATATAAAAATCTTTCCTCTTGGTAATGATACTGTTTCAGTAAAGTAATAACGTTGATTTTTATTTTGTAAATCCTTAACTATATTTGATTTTTTATTGAAAGTGTCAACTCGTATAATTTCTTGTCCAGTTTCATCCAAATAACGAATTTGATAATAAATACTTCTACTTTCTGCAAAAACTAAAAATTCTTCTTCTATTGCTTGTTTTGCCGTTGTTAATAATTTTGGTTTAGTTTGACGCAGATTTAAATAATTTTGTAATGGGTATGAACTACTAAGAAATATTAAATCTTTTTTGGTAGAAATTAAAAATGTCTCAATATTATGCTTAAAAGTATTAACTTTTTCAGTTTGAATATCTAGCTCTTGTTTGTGTAATATTTCTATCGAAGTTTGCATTGCATAAATACCAATTATTAAAACTGGAACTAATGCAACTAATAAAAATCCAATAGCAAGCTTAGTACGAATATGTTGATAAAATTTCATTATGTAAACAATCTCAAATAATTAACTTTAAATTTAGTGCATAATTGATAAATTAGTATAGAATAATGTATTTAATATAACTTCCAACGTGAATTAAGAACCAAAATATATTTTATATATATAATAATTATTATTAGAATAATATATGAAATTAATTCTTAGTTCGTATTCTTAACTATCACATTTGAATGTAATTAATAAGATTCAAGCAATGTCTAAAACAGTTATAATTTCTGCACCTAATAATCTCAAAAAAGTGTTATTGCATTCCTGTTGTGCTCCTTGCTCAGGTGAAATTATGGCAGCATTGTCTACCATAAATATAGATTACACTATTTTTTTCTATAATCCTAATATTCATCCACGTAAAGAATATGAAATCCGTAAAGATGAAAATAAACGTTTTGCTGAAAAACATCAGATTCCATTTATAGATGCTGATTATGATATGGATGAATGGTACGAACGTACTAAAGGACTAGAATTTGATCCAGAACGTGGGGCTAGATGCGCAATATGTTTTGATATGCGATTTGAACGAGCCGCATTATATGCTCATGAAAATGATTTTCAGGTATTTACTAGTTCTATGGGGATTTCACGCTGGAAAGATATGCAGCAAGTAAACACGGCTGGTAAACGGGCAGCAGAAAAATATCCAAATGTAACCTATTGGGATTATAATTGGCGGAAACAAGGAGGTTCACAGCGTATGGTGAGAATTGCTAAACAAGAAAAATTCTATAAACAAGAATATTGTGGCTGTACTCATTCATTGCGTGAAGCTAATCAGAGACGTAAAGAACAAGATCGTGATAATATTGTAATTGGAATCAATCATTATACTGAATGACCGAAGCTGTTGTATAGTAATTCTTAATTAAATTCAAAAAAATATCAATTACTTACTTCGTATAGTTATAATTTATAGAATCGATAAATGCTATAATTGATATTCAGCTTGTTAAGAACCAATTTATTACATAGTTTTAACTATTTGCATAATTCATAAACTAACAATTTTTGAGATTTAAATTGAATAAACCAGTTATTATTTGTGTTGATGATGATAAGGATACTCTTAATAATATCCAGTTAGAGCTATTAGAAGCTTTAGGAGAAGACTACTTTATTGAAGTTGCTGAAAGTGGTGAAGAAGCTTTAGAATTATTTGAGGAATTAACTAACAATGATTACGAAATTCCTCTGGTAATTTCAGATTATATCATGCCTGGTATGTCAGGTTCTGATTTACTGCAATATATTCATATTGTTGCACCTAAAACTTTCAAAATATTATTGACTGGTATTAGTGATACTAGGGCATTAGTAGATGCACTTAATCATGCTAATTTATATCGATATATATTAAAACCATGGGATAGTGGCGAATTAATTTTAACAGTGTATGATGCGGTCAAAAGCTATTTTAAAGATCAACTATTGGAGGAACAAAATACCATTTTGAAAGAAATGAATGCAGCCTTACAAGAACGAACTGATGAGCTTTCACGAACCTTAGAGAATCTCAAATCAACTCAACAAGAATTAATTCAAACTGAAAAAATGGCAACTTTAGGTCAATTAGTGGCTGGAGTTGCTCATGAAATTAATACTCCTCTTGGAGCTATTCGTTCCTCAGTAGAAAATATTTCCCAATTTTTAAGTTGTTCGTTAGAGAAGTTACCATTATTCTTTCAATCTCTTTCTGAACAACGCCAACAAGATTTTTTTCTATTACTAAAACAAGCTATTAAACAAAAAAATTTATTATCTTCCAAAGAAAAACGCCAATTTAGACGAGCTTTAAGTCGTCAGTTAACCGAACTAAATATTAATGATGAAGCTTCTGATACACTAGTTGAAATAGGTATTTATGATAATATTGAACCGTTTTTACCCTTATTACAAGACCCTAACAGTAATACTATTTTAGATATGGCTTATCAATTGATAAGTTTACAAAAAAGTACTCAAACAATCAATATAGCTTCTAATCGAGCAGCAAAAATTGTATTTGCCCTAAAAAGTTTCGCTCGTTATGATCAAACGGGTAAAAAAATAACAGCTAATATTATTGAAGGAATTGAAACTGTATTAACTCTTTATTATAATCAGATTAAACATGGTGTTAAGTTAATTAAGAATTATGTTGATGATTTGCCTTTAATACTTTGTTATCCAGATGAACTTAATCAAGTTTGGACTAACTTAGTTCACAATTCTTTACAAGCAATGAATAATAAAGGTACTTTGCAAATTGATGTATTTGTAGAAGATGCCAAAATTTTAATTGCCATTACTGATAGTGGGATTGGTATTCCAGAAGCTATCCAAGCGAAAATTTTTGAACCATTTTTTACTACTAAATCAGCTGGTGAAGGTAGTGGTTTAGGCTTGGATATTGTAAAAAAGATCGTCGATAAACATGATGGTGAAGTAATTGTCAATAGTGTAGAAGGAGAAACTAAATTTACCGTTATCATTCCAATTCCTACCGAAAGTTAAACTTATTGTTTTAAGTTGCACAAAAAAATTACTCCATCGATGGCTATTCCACTTTAGTTAGATTATATTAATAATAAATAAGCAATTGATTTTTTAAAAAATTTAATTAACTGAAATTAGAGTATATATGTAGGATGCAATGAGGAACGAATTGCATCATCAGACAAATTGAACTATATCGCATCAGCAAAATATATCCAATCCCAGTACTACCAACCGTAATATTATTCTGCGACACCATGGCAACTTTCACCGAATCCCTAATTTCTCTTTTAACCTCAGAACCAATATTCAATACTGGCAATACCGTATCCATATTATCCTAAGTAATTTGATAAATCTGTTGTCCTTCAGAAGAAGTTTGGCCAGTTTCATTGCATTGCACTAATCCTACCCAGACATAAATTATGGTGTATGATGCTTAGTTTATACACTTTACGAGTTAGGAACATGGGTATTCCGTGAACGTCATGATACCCTTTCGAGATTCCATCCTAACTCATTAAAGATGGCGAAATAAAGTTTAATTGATTCATTTTATTACAGATATTTGTATATGAGTTTCAACTTTTCTATTTTGACTGGCAGCAGATTTTATTTTTACAGCTAAATCTAGTTTATTTAACTGGGTTTGAATTTTTTCTAAAGCTTGAAAGTTATTAATAGTTAAGTATAAATCAATTTTTTGCTGGCGAAAAGTAATTTTTTTAATGAATAAATTTGGAATAGATTTTAATGCTGGTGTAATTTTATTTAAGGTAGATAAAAATATTTCGCTTACTTGTTGCTGCCCACGTAAAGCGACTAATTTTTGTTCCATTTGAACTCTGGGATTTACAATTCTCCTAGCTTCAGGAAAAGTATTTCGATAAGTTTCTGTTATTTGCTGATTTAGAAATTGTCGTTGTTGAGATAAGTCTCTGTATTCCATGACTTGTTCTACAATATATAGCCCACTCCAAATCAAACCCAATGCCATCGTTAACCACCAATGTCGCAATAAATTATTATTCTGTGGACGATATGCACCTTGTAATAAATTTAGCTGTTTATTAGCAATTATTCCATCTAGTATATTACCTTCAATAGTTTTAAGCGGAATTCCTAAGGCTTGTAAATTAGTTAATTCCATTGTGCTTTTATGATTAATAACCATTATTTGCTCAGGTGGGTTATTTGCTACAGCCATTTGTAACATAAAGTTTAAATTATCTGCTTCAATAGCAAAACCAGCTTGTAAACCTGTGCGTACTAACACAATATCATCTGTATACATCACTGTCCAATTATTACTTTGGTTTGGGATTGCTAATACATCTGGTATTATTACTGCCGGTTTGAATCCTGCTGTTTGTAAACGTTGCAAGTAGTTTTCTAGGCATGTTTTAGCAATGACAGATACTGGAATATTGCCTGCTACTGGTTGGCCTATCGCAAAGTGTAAATTTTCTACTTCGTCGATTAGTTGTTCTTCCAAGGCATAAGGTATAGCTTGAATAATTTTCTGGCGTTTTTTACTAGGAATATTAACTTTGGTTAGGATGACTTCAGTGCTGGGAATTAGTATTATCGGTTGACAATTGCTGGTTGGAACTTCATTTAATGGAACGCTAATTGCACTATTGATAATTCGTTTTTTACGGTCAAAAGTGGCCCAACTAACTAGTTCGTTGGTATGGAAACGAATTAATAAAGGAATGTGCATTTTTTTTGGATAAAATATTGATAAATGTATTGTTACAGGATACTATGTAAGGAAATATTAAGTCAATTTTAATAGGAGTAATTATGTTAAATATAAGTAAAGGTTTTACCTTGATTGAGTTATTGATTGTAATGGCAATCCTCGGTATGTTAGCTGCTTTAGTGGGACCAAGCTTATTTAGACAGCTTGATGCAGGCAGAGTAAATACAGCGTCTACCCAAATGTCTAGTATTGAAGTAGCATTGGATACTTATAGATTAGATTTATTTAAATACCCAAAAAGTTTAGAGGCATTAGTAAAAAATACCGCAAACAGTCCTAAATGGGAAGGTTCTTATTTGAAAAAAAGTGTACCTAAAGACCCTTGGGGCAATGAATACCAATATAAAAAACCAGGTCGTGAAGGACGAGCCTATGATCTATACTCATTTGGAGCTGATGGACGTGACGGTGGTGAAGAAATAGATGCTGATATTAAAAGTTGGGAAGTAAATAATTAGGGTTTTCTTATCTGCACATAATTATGCTGGGACAATCCTTATTAAATGATTGTCCTTAATATATGGAGTAGTTAGTTATGTCTTTATATTATAAAGGTTTTACTCTGGTTGAGTTATTGATTGTGATGGCAATTCTTGGTATATTGGCTGCTTTAATTGGTTCTACAGGCAGTGGCAACAATAAGACAAGTAGAATAAATACAGCATCTACCCAAATGTCTAGTATTGAAGCGACATTGGATAGCTATCGATTAGATTTATTTAAATACCCAAATAGTTTAGAGGCACTAGTAAAAAATACCGCAAATAGTCCTAAATGGCAAGGGCCTTATATAAAAAATGGTGTACCTAAAGACCCTTGGGGCAATGAATACCAATATAAAAAACCAGGTCGTGAAGGACGAGCCTATGAT
>JASFYV010000097.1:0-11721 GCA_045046925.1 Candidatus Marithrix sp.
TGAATCAGTTGAATCAGTTGAATCAGTTGAATCAGTTGAATCAGTTGAATCAGTTGAATCAGTTGAATCAGTTGAATCAGTTGAATCAGTTGAATCAGTGATTACTTCATCATTATTTCCCTGAGCGACAACTATAATTTGAGAAATAGCTTGTACTTCTGAGTCAGATTGAGAAGTAACAGTTACAGTAATAGTGTCTGTGGAAGCTTCTAATGGTAAATTAACGTCCAATATCAAATTGCTATTAGTTAAACCAGCAACTGTAATTTCTTCGGCAGATTGTATATTCCAACCAGCTGTATCAGAGATATTAATAGAATAAATATCTGATTTTGCACCATTATTAGCTAACAATAAAGTAACTGGTATAGTAGTTCCAGCTTGACCAGTAAAAGTACCAGAACCTGTCAAAGATACATAACGTAATATTTTACTAGGCCCAAATACAATCTTATTTGCTTGAATTAAATCAGATAGAATTATATCTTCATCCAATAAAATATTATCAGCAAAAATTTGTACTTGACCATCAGCTTGTAAAATAGTGTTGCTACTACCAGTCAAATCAATAATGCCGTTTTCACCAACAGCTAAAATAATATCTCCAGTTGCTGTAACTACAGTTCCAGATAAATTGCTAAGGTCTAATGTCCAATCATCACCACCATAAATAGATATATTGCCACCATCTACAATAGTTTTACCACCAGATAGATCAATTACACTAGGTTCAATTCTAACCCAGCCATTTTCGCTATTACTGCAACCAGTTTTACCAGCTTTTTGAATCCCACCATTTAAGTAAACATTAGGCAGGGATACTAGCCATAAATTACCACCAGCACCACCAGATTGAGAGCTATTATTACATTTGCCTCCATTACCAGCTAGAACTGTAGCACCATTTTGATTATACAAATTACCAGAACCACCAAGTTTACCCCAAATTTGAGCAACTCCACCGTTACCAGCACTGCCTTGCCCATCACCAAATAAACTACCACCATTACCAGCTTGAATACTACCTTTATTAGTTGTATTACGACCCAACACGATAGCATCGCCACCATTACCGGCTTGATAATCAGAATTACCGCCATTTCCAGCCGCTATCGTTCCAGTATTTAAAACAGGGCCACCAGAAGAGTATGAATACCACCATTGGTCACCAGCTTTATCATATTTATTAATACTGGTTGCAACTTTCAGAATTACACTGGCACCAGGTTTAGAATCCGAACCATCTTTACCAATTATTTTACCTTTATTTTCAATATAATCAGTGGCTTGAATTTCTAATGGTGTACCTTGTGTATCTTGGCTTTCTAATCTTGCATTATTTCCAACACATAAAGCTTTCACTTTGACAAAATCTAAACCAGTGATGGCATGGTTAATTGCTACCACATCATTTTCATTAGGAACTCTGTCTAAATCCCAACTTGTAACTGAATCCCAATGGCCATTACCAATGGTAGAAATTGTTATATTATCAGCTGCACAATTAGTCGGTTCGGTAACCTTACCAGTTAATATGATGTTGGTATCATCGGCATTGGAATATACAATTAAATCACTTTGTTTATCACCTATTGAAAAAGTAGGTTGGAATTGAGTATTAATTTCACAAGTTTCAGACGGTTGTAAAATACCTTTATACCTACAACTCCAATCATAAGCTTTAAATTCGTTAGCATCTGAACCTGTCAAGCTAATGGAATCAATTTGCAGATTAATATTACCAGTATTTTTGACAGTAAATGGTTGATATTGGTGATTACCTCTACCTAATACTATGCTACCAAAATCATAGTTATTTGGAGTAATATTAATACCAGCTTGACCATCTAATACGGCTTTAGCAGTTAATGGAATCGCACTGTAATTAACTTCTGGATCAGTAAAAGCCCATTTAAGTTTAGCATCTTTTACTCCTTCTGAATTTGGAGCAAATACTACGGTAAATTGACAAGATGAATAGGTTGTATCTTTCCAACCACCATAATAACAGTTCATATTTTTGAAACCAAACTCACTAGCATTATCTCCAGTAAATTCAATCGATTCTAAATCAAGAGAACCACATCCTTCAACCCAAGTATAAACATTCTGTACTAAGGTAACTTTGCCACCAGTAATTTCAGTACCAAAGTCTAATCTACGAGGATAAAAATCAACATAACGGTATGAACTATTACTAGAACAACTAGAACCTTGTAAATCAATTTCTAATAATGGGTTGTCCGAATCATTAGATTCTATGGATAAAATAGCTGTTTGCAATAAATCTGATTGAGAATTAAATTTTACAATTACATCACAGTTACCGTTTTGTTTTATCCACTGTTCAGAACATTTTTCTTCTACAATAGCAAAACTATCTGAATTATCAAGTGAAATTTTATTGATACGCAGGCTACCACTACCAGTATTGGAAATAGTTATAGTACGATTGGCTGAACTATTTGCATTTGCTGTAAATTCTAATTCAGTTGGATAGACACGCATATTGGGATATGAGCTAGAAGTATTAAGTTGGAACTTGGCACTACAATTCATATTACGATCTAAAGTTATGCTAGTTCTGCTGCTAGAACCACTACAGTTACCACTCCAACCTGAGAAACTATAACCAGAATCTGGACTTGCGGATAAAGTTACGCTAATTCCACTGTCATAATCTTCACTACAATCACTACCACAGTTAATCCCAGTTCCAGTTATACTGCCGTTACTAGCACTGACACTTAAGCTATAAGTTGGCAACAAGTCGAAAGTTGCAGTACAGTCCATGTCATCAGTAATAGTAAAATTATCACTACAGTTTGTGCCAGACCAACTGATAAATTCTGAACCACTGTCTGGAGTTGCGGTTAAGATTATTTCAGTATTATTGCTATATTCTTCAGTGCAATCTTCCCCACAGTTTAAACCATCTCCTTCTGTGGCTGTTACGATACCACTACCAGTTCCTGCTAAACTCATGGTTAAAATTTTATTAGGGGCAGTTTCAAAAGTTGCAGTACAGGTTTTAGCTGCGTCCATTGTTATTGTTGTAGTTTGTTCTGTTTCTGAACAGTCGCCACCCCAACTAGTAAAAGAATCACCTACAAGAGGCATGGCGGTTAAACTTACTGGATGATCTTCATTATAATCAAGTGAACAGGTTTCGCCACAGTCTAATGTGCTATTGCTTGTTACTACTCCACTGCCTGTTCCATCTTTGGTGATTGTTAGGGTATGTTGGATTGCTTCTACTGTTACTATTAGGTCTTCTATGCCGCAGATTGGCTCGGTTATCGGGACAAAAGGTGTTGTATTTGGGTCTAAGCCTAATTCTCCACCACGATTATTTCCTCCTACACATAAAATACCATCTCTTTGCATGGCAAGATAATATAAATCATAATCTTCAAATGAACCACCAGCTTTGATTATGGTAATATTAGAAAGACCATTAATTTGAACAGAACTAGTTCCATCATAATGATAAACATCACCATTTGTAGTTAAAGCGAAAAAATTCCCTCTATAATCATCATATAGTTCAATTGTATTTATATCAGATAAATCAGGTATTTGAGTAGCTATAGTAGTTAAAGTATATACATCACCAGAATTAGTGACTGCTATAGAGTTAGTTTCTGATTTATAAATATCTCTTATATCAGAAACTCCAGTAATTTGAGTAGCAGAATTACCTGATATATTATAAACTTCACCTGTATCGCTAACTGCTAAATAACCTGAATCATATTTTTCATACAAAATATCAATATCAGATAATTCAGTAATTAATCTTGCTGGTTCTGGAATTCCATCTTTCCATTCCCAAGCATATACTTCTCCTGTTTCAGTTAAAGCAATTTTATAATGTATATCTATAACACCAGATAAAGCAATATTTGAAGAATTTTTTAGTTTGGTAGCAGAAGTTGGATAATCTGTAACTAACTTCCAAATATAAATTTCACCATTATTAGTCAACCCAAAATATGTGTTACCACTATTACTAATTTTTTTGATATTAGACAGCTTAGTATTAAAGGTATCATTAACAGTGACAGGAGGTAAATATATCAATCCTTGCTCAAATGCCTGCTCATCATATTCTTTACTGTCATCAAATTGTACAAACATTACATTACCATCATTGGTAAGAGCTGTGTAACTGATGAATCCACTTATTACAATATTTTTTATATTTGATAGTTCATTTAACTGTGTTGTAATGTTTGATGTAGTAAATACATTACCATTTTTAGTAAGAATAAGATTATCTAGAGTTATTTCCTTAATACCAGTTAAATTATTATTAGAGAGTGGTGCAGGTATGGCTCTCATATAATCAACACCTATTGGACGCCACCGAAAAAACTCATTGGTTGAAGATATCGCCGTTATTGGATTTTTTTCCTCAATGTAAGAATGTCTATATTCATAAAAGGAATAAATATCTGTTAAAACAACTGCTTCTGGTTTAATTGGAGTTACGAAATTAGTATCAAGTAACATTGGTGTAAATGGATACCAGGAATTTCCGAATTGAAAAACCACCCCATCATCTCTTAACAAGATTGAGTAAGGATCGAAAGGCTTTTCTGGAATATAAATGGTAGGTTTTGGTTTAGCTATTTCAATAGTAGAATTAATTCGTAACTGTCCATATAATGCTGGACTTTTTCCATTACAATGTTGCTCAAAATCAACTGCAAATTTTAATAGCTCTCCATTGCTATACTCAGCCTCTAAAACTTCAAAATACCCTGATATTTCATTACAAGCTATAGCATTAATATCCAAACCAGGTTCTGTGCTTGAAGCAACCTTCTTAGCATTGCCATAATAACCAACTTCTATTGAAGCCTGATTAGGTGGTACAAAATTAAGAGTCCAATTTTTTTCACTATCACCACAATTAATAATTACACCACTATCACTGTTAGGATCAATAAAAAAATTACCAGTTTGGGTGGTAAATGTTGTATTTATACCATATCCAACTTGGTCACCTTCTTCACTAATTATTTTTAATAAAGTCTCGGCATGAATTATATTAGAAAAAATAAACAAAATTAAAAAAATAATACTTTTATTAGTCATCAGCTAATCTCTCCTTAGCAAATTATAGATAAATTTTAGGCCTTAGTTAGATAAAAAATTTTTAAGACCATTTGATAATTATTACTCAATAAGTATAAGAAAGTCAATATTTAATATATCTATCAGTATTTCCCGTTTGTAGATATCCACTCATCTCCTTATAAGCTTATGAAAGGTGCTTAAACTTCACTAAATCGGGAAATGCTATACATCAAAGGAAACTTATTTGGAGATAAGTATTTTAAAATTGCTTAGGAAAGAGTTACTGTTTTGATAGACTATAAATTATCTTGAACATATTCCCGATGAAATTATTGGGAATGAGATAAATTTGTACTGATATTACTGATTCAATGTTATATAGTAGTTTTAATGGCATACTGCAAACTTTTATGATCTGCTTTACCAGTGCCAGCTAAATTTAAAGCAGTACCATGCCCAACTGAAACTCGTAAAAAAGGCAGTCCCAAAGTTATATTCACTACTTCAGCAAAACCGTACTGCTTAACCATTGGTAGTCCTTGATCATGATACATTGCTAACACTACATCTGTGCTAGATAATAATTCTGGGAGAAAAGCAGAATCGGCTGGAATTGGGCCTTGTAGTTGTAATCCTTCTGTTTGTAATTTATGTATAGTTGGAATAATTGTGATAATTTCTTCCATTCCTAAATACCCATCTTCACCAGCATGTGGATTTAAACCACAAACCAAGATACGAGGAGTTGGTAGATTAAATTTAGCTTGCAATTCGGAATGTAGAATCTTAATAATTGTTTCTAATTTTTGACTAGTTATAGTGTTACTTATCTTAGATAAAGGTAAATGGGTTGTAACTAAAGCCACTCGTAATCCAGGTCTTGCCAACATCATAACTACATCAATGGAATTACATTGGTTGGCTAAAAATTCGGTATGACCAGTAAAATGAATGCCAGCTTTATTAATAATTCCTTTGTGAATTGGAGCAGTGACCAAAGTATCAAATTGGCCGTCTAAACAGGCTTGACATGCTTGTCGAAGGGTTTCTAATACATAGGTTGAATTGTTAACATTCAGTTGTCCACATGTTACTGATTGACGAGTATTAATTGGAACAATATTTAGTTCTGTTGGTTTATGAGGTTTGATAGAAGATAATGATTTGATAAAATTTAATTTTAATGGCAAATCTAGTTTGGTAGCCCGTTGTTGCAACATGGTAGGGTCAGCAAATACTACTATATGAGCAGCTATTGGCTCTTGAGCCATTTGTAATACAATATCTGGCCCAATTCCAGCAGGCTCTCCAGTAGTAATTGCGATCTTAGGAAGCATAGTTAAAGGATGCCCAATTTAAAATTAACAAATGCCTCATCACGTAATTGGCGTAACCAAGCTTGTAATTCTTCGTTAATTTTTCGCTGATGAATCTGTTTAGTTGCTTCAGTACGGATTACTTCTTCAGTATTATCATGTTTACGTCGTTCTAATACTTGACTAATATGCCAACCATAACGAGTTTTAAATGGTTTACTAACTTGATTTGGCTGTAATTTATTCATTATATCTTCAAATTCTGGTACTACATCACCTGGACTAATCCAACCCAATGCTCCACCTTTGGCAGCCGAATTAGAATCGTTGGAGTTAGCCCTAGCCAAATCAGAAAAACTATCACCTTGCTCAATTCTGTTTTTAAGCTCTTCCAAATGGTTACGTGCATCATCATCTGATATGAAATCATTAACTGTTAATAAGATATGTTGAACTTTAGTTTGGGTAATAATACTTTGTTCGCCTGTATTTTTAGCCGCTAATTTAATGATATGAAAACCATTAGAATCTCGCAAAGGTCCAGCTATTTTACCTACTTTCATATGATTCACAATACCAGAAAATAAAGTTGGCATTTCACCAATTGTCATCCAGCCTAAATTTCCGCCATCAAGAGCTTGAGAACCATCAGAAATAGCAACTGCCATGGCTTGAAAGTTACCACCTTGTTTTAATTCTGTTACAATTTTTTCAGCTTTCTGTTTAATTATTTGAATGTCTTCTGGTGATGGTATATTTGGAGTTTCTAGTAAAATATGCCAAATGTTATATTCATTCGTTGCTAAACCTTGCTGTTCTTGATTAGCCAGAAAATTATCAACTTCACGATCTGTAATACTAATCCGACTAGCAACCTGTCTTTGTTGCAATCTATGAATAATCATATCCTTACGAATTTGCTCTCGTACTTGTTCGTAATTACGACCTTCTGTTTCTAATTTAGCTTTAAAACCTTGTAAATTAAGATTATTATCAGTAGCTATCTCTCGTAATTTTTCATTTAAACTACTATCTTCAACATTAATACCCATACGTTTAGCTAATTGTAATTGCAAACTGGTGAGAATCATTTTTTCTAAAACTTGTCGTTCTAGTTCTTTGACAGGTGGCAACACAATATTTTGTTGTTGCAATTTAATTTTAATATTCTGTACTTCTTGTTGTAACGCTATATTCACAATAACTTCATCATCAACAATTGCTACAATATGATCAAGTAATTGGGCAAACGTTACAGTTGGTATAAATATTAGTAATAAATATATATTTTTCATAAACTATTAATAATTAACTTAGACGTTGTAAGGTTTTAGCTAGTTTTATTCCTAAGTTGGATATAGCTGTCTGTTGCACTTCATCAATGAGAGTTCCATCTTCATTAAAGGCTTGATATGCCATTGGAATTCCTTCTTGGTTTGGTAAAACTATGACTCCTAAATTACCTAACAACATTCGTAAAAATACTAAACCTCTAGTACCTCCCAAACCACCAGCAGCGGCTGCCATAATTACAGCTACTTTATCTTGATATGCAAGTAAAGGTTTTTCATCTGGGGATTCTTTTCTAGAGGCCCAATCTATAGCATTTTTCAATAATGGGCTAAATGCACTGTTATATTCTGGAGAAGCAATCAAAAAACCATCATGTTCAATTAATAATCGTTTAAATTCTTTTGCTTTAGCTGGCATACCTTGCTTGGCTTCTAAATCTTCATTAAAAATTGGCATATCATAATCAATTAAGTCAATTATTGTAATATCTGCCCCAGTTTGTTTGGCACTCTTAGCAGCAATTTGTACTAACTTGGTATTAAAAGAACCATTTCTACTGCTACCAGAAAATGCGAGTATTTTGTTCATATTTAATATCCTGTTTGGTCTGAAATAAGTTTAAAGTATCTCACTTAAATTAGTATAGTGCAAGAATATTGTTATTAAATAATCTAATTTGCTAAAATACCAATAATAATTATGTTTTAAAATGAATTTTATGTTATAAATAGATTTATTCTGATAAATATGCTAAAAGGTGCAACATGAAAATTATAATTATCCTAGGAGTTTTTCTCGCTAGCATTGCCAATGCAGGAGAACACCAAATTCCAATTGCTCCCCAAGAATATTTGGATATGCAAAATCCAATTGTGGAAATGAACGAGCAACTTTTAAAAACTACTAGCCGTCTTTATAAAAGAAAATGTAGTAAATGTCATGGTAAAAAAGGTGATGGTAAAGGTTATCATGCTGAGAGTATAGAAATCAAACCAGCCGCATTCAGTACTCCAGATTACATGGCAAATAGGAAAGATGGACAATTATTTTGGATTATGATGAATGGAAGTGACGGTACTGAAATGGTTCCAGTAGGGCCTGGGACAGATATTGGGCTTTCTGAACAGCAAATGTGGGAATTAATTACTTATTTGCGTAAAACATTTACTAAATAGTTACATATATAAATACCTATTTTAAATAGAACTAAATCTTGGAGCGGTCAGAACTTTAATAAGTCTCCTGAATATGGAAATTTACCTTTAATTCATTACGAGTAATTTTTATGAAAGATAGTACCATAACATTTATTGGTGGCGGCAATATGGCAACTAGCTTAATCGGAGGCTTGCTTGATACCGGATTCGTTGCTAAGAATTTGCGAGTTGCCGATCCAAGTTCTGAACCACTTGCCAGTCAATTTGAAGTACAATGTTATACTGACAATTCTCAAGCATTAGATGGTGCTGATATTGTAGTATTGGCTGTCAAACCACAAGTCTTACCAGAAATTGCTAAAGCCATTATAGTACCAACGACACCACCATTATTTATCAGTATTGCTGCTGGAATTCGGATTGATGATATAGCCCGTTGGTTAGAATTAGAACAGCCAATCCCTATAGTACGAGTTATGCCTAATACTCCAGCTCTAGTACGCAGTGGTGCCTCAGCATTATTTGCTGGTAAGCATGTAGACAATGACCAAAAAGAATTGGCTGAAAGTATCTTACGAGCTGTCGGTTTAACGGTATGGTTAGAAGATGAAAACCATATGGACATAGTTACAGCTTTATCAGGTAGTGGGCCGGCCTATACATTTTTAATGATGGAAGTATTAGAAAAAGCTGCCATTAGTTTAGGCTTACCACAAGAAAGTGCCCGTTTATTGACTCTACAAACAGCTTTTGGTTCAGCTAAAATGGCCTTAGAAAGCCATGAAGATGCAGCAACTTTACGGGAAAGAGTAACTTCTAAAGGTGGAACTACTGAACAAGCAATTAATACTTTACAAGATGGTGGATTACAAAATCTATTTGATCAGGCTTTACAGGCAGCTACTCAACGTTCAATTACGTTAGCAAAACAATTTGGAGAAA
Source organism: Candidatus Marithrix sp. (assembly GCA_045046925.1). Taxonomy (GTDB): domain Bacteria; phylum Pseudomonadota; class Gammaproteobacteria; order Beggiatoales; family Beggiatoaceae; genus DRQV01. The sequence continues at coordinate 9,794 of JASFYV010000097.1, forward strand.
AGTGACGTGATAAACCCGTTTATTCAAGTCATAATATTTTTGATCAATACGGTGTTTGATATTTATATTTTGTTACTTATGCTACGTTTCTTGTTAACATTAATGCGAGTAGGATTTCGTAATGATCCAGTGTTACAATTTTTATTAAAATTAACGAATCCACCTTTACAGTTGTTATATAGTTTTATTCCTGGTTGGAAAAATATTGATATAGCGGCTATAATATTGATGTTAATATTAAAAATTATAGAATGGACTTTGGTTAAATCATTATGGGGTAAAGCTCTTAGTTTGTCAGGATTGTTTATCTTATCAGCTGCAAATATTATATCTTTGATGATTTATGTGTTTATTTTTTCTATTTTTATTCAAGTAGTTTTAGATTGGGTAAGTCCTCGTGATAGCTATAATCCGATCAGTAATATTTTATATTATTTGAATGAACCATTATTACGACCAGCACGAGATTGGATTAAACCATTACAAGGATATGGATTTGATTTTTCACCATTTATTGTTACTATGGGTCTATATATAATCAATATTTTAATAGTTGGTTTTTTATTGCAGGCAGTATAAAGAATATCGTAGCCTTCCTTATTATAGATTCTAAAGCAGGGCGAACACATAGGTTCGCCCCTACAATAATATGTGTAGGGGCAGACCTGCGTGTCTGCCCTTGGATTAATGACTTACGATTGCAAAGAAAGGTTAATCTAAACCATTTCTGGCCCATCGTAATTAGCATTTGGGTCTTCTGGATCAGCTTGTATTTGTTCACGACGATTTAAAGCACGTTTTTGCAAAGCATCATCCTTAATCGCAATACTCATCTCGCCAAATAATACTTGTTTTAATAGTCTAGAACCAAATTTTAGCAATGCTATATCATCAGTTTCTAATTGGTTAATTTCTTCCGAAGTCAAACTGTATACCTCAGAAAAATTTTCACTTTGAACAAAAGCCCTAAAACTATCAAAATTATAACTACATAGAAAGAAAAATTTTAAACTACGCTGACTTGGTTTACCAATGGTAGGCCCAGTAGAACGTTTTTTTAATATTATTTGCCGCCATTCACGGTTAATACTATCATATTCATCCACTCCTTGTTCATTACGATAGTCTGTGACAGAAATCATACGATTTTCATTATGACCCAAACAATGATCTTCTTTAATTAAAAAGTAAGCATTTTCATCAGTAGAGGAATTTTCTTTACGCATTGACATTAAACCAAGTGCATAATATCTACATACTGTTGGACGATCTTCATAAATTCCACAACCATCTTCTTGTAAAAATGGACAAGCTGGATTATCTTCAGTAGTCTTAATTTTTACCCCTGGCATGCCATCTTTATCCATTTCAAAAGGTATTGTGTATTGGGATAAAAACTCATTAGATGTTAATTTTAAATGTTTTTGGAGGCGTAATATATCGTAAGGAGTAAGGCTTATATCAATTTTTTTACAACATTCATTAAAACAGGCAATATCCTTATGACAACGAAACTGGATATCATCATCTAGTTCCAATTTAATTGGTTGTAAAGGACTGTTATAAGGTAAATTTTCAAAAGGAGAATCTGTAGTCATAGTATTGAAATTAGTCTAAAATATTAGTTCATCCTTATATAACGTTAAATTGGTGAGAATCAAGTTTTTAGATAGGGATAGATTTTTCGAGATTAACTCCAAACTATGGTTAGTGATATATAATAATTAATTTTATATTTGGAGTATTAATATGACAAAGATTACTACACAAGAATCAAATATAGACTTAACTGAAAATCATGCTCAAGATATTACTGCAGTTTTGGCTCAAGGGTACTGGGCTCGGACTATAATGAAATTTGTAAATATACTTAAATATCAGTAAGTTACACCAAATTGACAAAATATCTAACTAACTGATATTTAACA
>JASFYV010000098.1:0-11280 GCA_045046925.1 Candidatus Marithrix sp.
TATTTTAACCCAACGTTTCGCTTAATTTTTAGTCTAATTTCTTTGGAATAATCTGACATTTTATCTAGGATTTAACTGTCGAAGCCCACTGCCTAATTTTAGTTATTCAAATTAATTCCAACAATCGACAATTTTAAATTCAACTCGTCGATCAATTGCATTTTCATTACTATCAGGCTTAGTTCCAACAATTATTTCATCAGAGCCTTTGCCTATAGTTTTAGAACGTTGCATAATTCCACGAAACATTTTACTCATTCTTTTTTGAATATTATTAGCTCTGGATTTAGATAAAACTTTATTATATTTATATGAACCAGAAATACTTGTATGCCCAACAATATGGATACAGGTATCAGAATTAATTCTTAAATATTTACTGATTTGCTGTAACCATATATTATACTGTTGTTTTAATTCAGGAATATTTAAAAAATTGGTTAAATCAGTTTTAAATAAAAATTTAACAGGTAAAGCTCCTTGCTGCATACCAATATCCACCATTTTGCCAAAATTAGTTTCAGCCTCTTTTAAATTTCCTAACTTAAAGGCAACTGCATATAAACCACCATAAATTTCTATAATTTTGCCTCCTGGTTTTTTTAAAATATTATTAAATAATTTATATGCTTGTTTATATTTTCCATTGTCATAAGCAGTTTGAGCAGTAATTAGCAATGCTTTAATTTCTACAAAATTATAATAGTCAGTATCTACTTTACTACCAACTGAACTCGTCACACTTGAAATAATATTTTGTAATGTTTTACCTTTAAAATACATTGGATTATCTTGATAACTAGGTGTTGGTTTATAATTTAACCCAGAACTTTGAATATGTACTGTATGCTTAGTTACTATTGAATTGGTTGTTAAATCTATAATAGATGCAGAAATTTTATAATATTTTTTTTCGGCAGATTTATTTGCTTCGTATGCGATGATTCCATTAAGAACATATTTAGCATTAGTTAATGTTTGTGGAGAAATTCTAACCAGATTAATTTTTTGAAAATTAGCTTTTACTTCTGCAATCATCAGTTTTTCAATATCCAAACTAGCCTGTATAATTTGACCATTATCAATATCTAAAAATGGATTTAATATAATAGTATTGGAATCTGTAAATATATTAAACTTTTGTAAATCAGAAGCTAAGGAATTAATAAGTTGATGAATACCAGTTTTAAATTCTAAATAATTAGATTCTTTGGTTGGAGTCGATGAACATGAAAAGAGAATAAGAGTTACTAATACAAAGATAATTAATCTAAATTTAAGCATTGTTAGATGAGAAATTAATAATTAAGTTAAAAAAATACAAACTACGCTTGAAATCAAATTAATTATTTTAGTATTAATAACTATTATGACATGATAGTCACAGGATATAATCTAAAATACCAAGGGTCGATTGTTTCGATTATTGGATGGCTATGTAATAAAACCATCCGATATACTATTTACAATGTTGTTGCTTAATTCGCTTCTGGTCACTAGTTAAAGCTCTAATGCCCAATGATTCTTGAAAAAATATATCATTACATCGTTTTGATATTTTCTTGGTAGGATGCGACGATTTTTTAACAGCTTTCTTATTAGAAGATTGTAATTTACGTTGAGTATTTTTTGTTTGTGATATTTTAGAACGTGCAAGCAACTGACGAAGTTTAGACAATGTTGTTGATTTTGGGTTAACTTTTTGTAAACGTTTAATATAAATATGGGCTTTTTTAAAATTTCCCTTGTTAATAGCTGTTTCTGCCCATTGTTGATAACGTTGTTCAATTTTATCTAATCCTTTTTTTGCCAAAATATTAGTTGGATTTAAAATTAATATTTGTTGATAACAATCAAGAGCAGTGCCTTGTTTACCAGTTGTTAAATGGTTAGCATTAAAATATTGTTCACATTGTTCCAATTTTAAAGCTATAGTTTCTGACGAAGTTTGTACACCTTTAAAAATTAATTCAGGTTCTGATAACTTTTGGTACGATACTTGATCTATTGGATTATTAACTTGTGCTAAAAAATATTTTGTTTCAACTTTTGGGACTTCATTAGGATTATATTTTTCTAATATAGTGTTATCAGGTATAGAAACGAATCTAACGCGGTGAAAATTATTTAATTCTAATTTTTCAACCGTAGACTCCTTATCTATCAGGTAATTTTCCTTAGAACTAGAAAAAGTTTTGTCTTCAATATTTTGTATAACAACCAAATCTAATAATTGTCCAGTATCAACATAATACCAATTAAAAGTAAATAATGTTACCAAAATAACTATTAAAAATAAGCAAATACGAATAAACTTCGTAAATACACTAGATTTTATTATAGGATCATAAATTTTTATTGCATGTGAGCCACTTGTGGTTTTGTGCAAGTATCGCAGTTTTAATTTTCTTGAATATATGGTCATAATACAAGTATTTAATAAATGGAGTGTTAAAAAGGAAGCAAATAAACTGCCATTTATCGCCGTAATATGGTATTTTTAAAAAACACCTTATTTCACAATTTCCTACCAATTAAAAATAATACCAGAAGTGCTATTAAATTTTCAAGTTATATTCCATACTATCTATTTTTAGTTAAACTAAATTTAAAATTCGCTCAAGGAATAATATTATGATAATATTATAAGTAGGCTGGCATAGCAATTGAGTTACCAGACTTAAATGGTATGTTAACCACCAAGTATTTCATATATTATAGATTTTTTATCAAAATTACATGAAGTATTTTATAAATATAAGATTTAAGATAAATTATTAGGAGATATTATGTTAATCTTAATTTTGTTACTTAGTTTTAATACTACAATTGCAGCTGAATTTACCAAAATTTCTTCATCTTATGAACTAATAAAATTGACAGAAAAATTTGATACTCGTAGACGTGGAATTGGTTGTGGTATTCCACCTAATATTTGGGCAGTTAGTATATGTAAGATAGATGCTTTTTGTTATGCTGCTCCTAATGAAGTCAGTTTATGGTTACCTCCGGCTAAACGTGCTGAAGGTTCTAATTTTGTAACAATAAAGAACCTTGCAACTAAACAAAAAATAACTAAAAGATGGCAAGTTTCAGATATAACAATACCTTGGCCAATAGAAGAAGTTCCACTTATAACTGGTGCTAACTATTCAATTAGGCTTAGTAATCGTAATGGTGCCAGCGTTTATTCAGTAATTTTAAATGCGATACCATCTAAATTATTAAAAGTTGTCCAACAAATAGAGTGGATGAAAGAAAAAGGTTGTACTAAACAAGTAGAAATGCTTCTTGAGGAGCAAGATGCTTGATTATGTACTAGAGGATTTTTAAGAAAATACCGTAAAATAAAGGAAGAATTTAAATATTCAATTCTTCCTTAATATTTTTAAATCTCAAGCAGAATATCGGTTTTTTTTATCTTCTTTTTCCTTTTTCTTTTCTTTATCATCATTTTCCGCAGCATTAGCATCTCCTTTTCTTTGAGGAGTGTTTTGGCGACGGGAATCACTTTTAGCTGCAAGTTCCACTGTTTGATAACCAAATGTGTTAGTAATATCGTCTGTAATGACAGAACTAAAGCTAATTATCAATAAAAAAATACAAGTGCGTGATAATAACATGGGACGATCTCCTACATTATTCCTACCGTTTCACACATCTAAAAATTTAGTATCTCTACTAATTCTAGAGTCAATATAATTGCCATCTTAACAAAATCTTCGTCATCTAATTTAGATATAGACTGTTTTCTTAAAGTTACAACCTATACTCATAAAAATAAACCGATGCTATGACAACTTATATATATATTAATTTAGCATAATGTCTTTATAAAAAACAATGAAAATATCCATTATTCTCATATTTATTTTTTCAATTATAAATTTATCAGCTCAAGAACTTAAATTTCAAAACTTTTCACTTGATGAAGGTTTATCTCAAAGTACAGTAAATACTATTTTCCAAGATAAGCAGGGATTCATATGGTTTGGAACTCAAGATGGATTAAATAAATTTGATGGTTATGATTTTACTGTTTATCGACATAATCCAAAAAATAACAACACATTAAGTCATAATGAAATATTTAGCATTTATGAAGATAGTCGAGGTATATTATGGGTTGGTACTGGTAATGGTTTGAACAAATTTGACCGGCATAAATTTACTAACTATTTACATGATCCAAATGATCCAAATAGTTTAAGTAATAATACAATTTGGTCGATTTATGAAGATCATAATGGAATATTGTGGATTGGAACTGACGGTGGTGGTTTAAATAAATTTGCAGATAATAAATTTACTCATTATCTACATGATCCAAATGATCCAGATAGTTTAAGTCATGACTCAGTATGGTCAATTTATGAAGATAGCTTAGGCACTCTATGGATAGGTACTAATGGTGGCGGATTAAATAAGTTTGTAAACAATAAATTTACCCATTATTCCCCAGTACAACAAGTGGATAATTTAAATAATATCGTAAGTTCCATTTATGAAGATGCAACTGGGATATTATGGATAGGCACTTTGGGAGGCTTACATAAATTTGATCGGCAACAAGAAATATTTACCAGTTATTTTTATGATCCTAATAATCCCAATGGTTTAAATAGTCGTGCTGTATGGAATATTAATTCAGATATAAAAGGCTATTTATGGGTTGCAACCGATGGTGGTGGTTTGAATTTATATGATCCAAATCAAGATAAATTTTTACATTTTAAGCATAATCCTCAGAATTCTACTAGTTTAAGTAGTGATATAATTACTTCAATTTATCGGGATAGAGCTAATACCATGTGGGTTGGAACAAATGCTGGTGGAATAAATCAATTTAATTATAATCAAAATGAATTTATCCATTATTTTAACGAACCAAGAAATTTACAAAGTTTAAATGGCAACCATGTATTATCTATTTATGAAGATAAACAAAATATATTATGGGTTGGCACTGCTGGAGGTGGATTAAATAAATTTTCTGCGGATCGGAAAGTAGTAACTCATTATCAGCATAATCCAAATAATCCGAATTGTTTGAGTGACGATGAGGTTATCGCAATTTATGAAGACAGTGCTGGAATTATTTGGCTAGGTACTTCTCGTGGTGGGCTAAATAGGTTTGATCGTAAGCAATTTACTGTTTATAAAAATAAACCTGAAGATTTAAATAGCTTAACTGATAATTGGGTATCAGTAATTTACGAAGATAGTTCTAAAACTTTATGGGTTGGGACTCGAGTTGGTTTAAATAAATTTGATCGAAAAAATAAATTTACTCATTACAAACACAACGCAAAAGATATTAACAGTTTGAGTCATAATTATGTGTCTTCAATCTATGAAGATAGTTCTAAAACATTATGGATTGGAACTCGAGGAGGTGGTCTTAATAAATTTAATCGACAACAAAATAATTTTACCCATTATCAGCATGATGAACATAATAATAATTCCTTAAGTCATAATGAAATTTCAACTATTTATGAAGATAAAACTGGAACTTTATGGATTGGTACACTGGGTAATGGTTTGAATAAATTCGATCCTAATTCAGAAAGTTTTAAAATTTATCAAGAAATAGATGGATTGGCAAATAATGTTGTGTACGGTATTTTAGAAGATGAAACTAATAATTTATGGATTTCTTCTAATAAAGGTTTATCTCAATTTAATCCTGTCACAGAAATATTTAAAAATTATGATGTTTTAGATGGTTTGCAAAGCAATGAATTTAATAAGGCTCATTATAAAAGTCAAACTGGAGAATTATTTTTCGGTGGAATCAAAGGCTTAAATAGTTTTTACCCACAAAAAGTTGAAGATAATCATTATATTCCACCTATTGTAATTACCGATTTTAAAATTTTTAATAAATCAGTTAATTTAGAAAATAATTCACCTTTACAGCAGCATATTACTCTCACAAAAGAAATAACTTTATCTTATGAGCAATCTTTTTTTTCCTTTCAATTTGCTGCATTAAATTTTTTGCAAGCCACTAAAAACCAATATGCTTATAAATTAGAAGGATTTGAAAATAATTGGAACCAAGTAAATAATCGTAGAGCCGCATATTATACTAATGTGCCTCATGGAACATATATATTTAAAGTTAAAGGCAGCAATAATGACGGATTTTGGAATGAGAATGGCACATCTGTAAAAATTACAATATTACCACCACCTTGGAAAACTTGGTGGGCTTACATGTTATATATTTTAATAATTTTAACTATTATTGTAAGCTATGTACAATCACAAAAACGGAAATTGTGGGAAAAACAACTAGAATTAGAACGAGAAAAAGAAATTGCGACCCAGCTAAAAGAATCAGATAGAGTAAAGGATGAGTTTTTAGCTAATACTTCCCATGAATTACGCACTCCTTTAAATGGTATTATTGGTATAGCTGAATCTTTGATTGATGGTGCAACTGGAGAATTAAGTAAACAAACTAATGTCAATTTAAGTATGATTGCTTCTAGTGGATTACGTTTACTTAATCTTGTCAATGATATTTTGGATTTTTCTAAATTGAAAAAACAAGAATTTGATTTACAACGTAAAGCTGTTGATATACGGACTATTACTGAAGTAGTTTTAGCTCTAAGTCAGCCTCTTATTGGTAATAAACAGGTACAACTGAGCAATAAGATTCCAGCTCATCTACCACCTATTGATGCTGATGAAAATCGTTTGCAACAGATTTTATATAATTTAGTCGGTAACGCTATTAAGTTTACTGATATTGGAATTATAAAAGTTTCAGCAGAAATAGTAGAAAATCTTAAATTAGTTATTAGTGTTTCTGACACTGGAATTGGAATTCCAGAAGAAAAACTGGAACGAATTTTTGAAGCATTTGAACAAGCGGATGGTTCAACTGCTCGTATTTATGGTGGTACTGGACTAGGTTTAGCCGTAACCCAACAGTTAGTATATTTGCATGATGGCCAAATGACAGTTAAATCAGAAGTTGGTATAGGTTCAATATTTAGTTTTAGCCTACCAGTTTCTAAAGAAAAAGTAGCAGAACAGGTCACAAGTTCAAAACTATCTGTTATTAATCATCAATTAACCGATTGCATAGAAATAAATAAAATAAATAATAATCTACATTCCGAATTTAGTATTTTAATAGTTGATGATGAACAAGTAAACAGGCAGGTTTTAATTAATTACTTATCATTACAAAACTATTCTTTGCATCAAGTAGCCTCTGGTATCGAAGCTTTAGAATATTTGGATCAAGAAAAACCAGATCTAATTTTATTGGATGTAATGATGCCACACATGAGCGGTTATGAAGTTACTAGAAAAATCCGAGAACATTGGCAAGCAGATGAATTACCTGTAATTTTATTAACTGCCAAAAATCAAGTAGCTGATCTAGTAGTTGGTTTAGAAAGTGGGGCTAATGATTATTTAACTAAACCAGTTTCTAAAGATGAATTATTAGCTAGGATAAAAACTCATCTTAATATTTTACAGCTTAAACAAGCTAGATTAGAAGCAGAACAGAAGTATCGCAATATTTTTGAAAATGTTATAGAAGGGATTTTTCAATGTACTATTGATGGTCAGTATTTAAGTGTTAATCCAGCTTGTATAAATATGTTTGGTTATGAATCTGCTGAACAGATGTATACCGAAATTACTAATATTGATCAGCAATTATATGTTAATCCACAGCGGCGGTTTGAATTCATTGAATTATTAGCTAGTAATTCTAATGTACAAGATTTTGAATATCAAGCTCGTTGTCGTAATGGAGCAATAATTTGGGTAAAAGAAACGGTACATGTCGTACGCAATAACGACGGTAAAATTCAATATTATGAAGGAATTGTAGAAAATATTACTGGACGTAAACATGCAGAGGAAAAATTACGTTATGATGCTACTCATGACCAATTAACTGGTTTATTGAATCGTAACTCTTTTACTGAAAGCTTAACCGATGCTATTGCTCAAGATGACCTAGTATTTGCAGTATTATTTGTGGATTTAGACCGATTTAAAATAGTCAATGATAGTATGGGACATTTAATTGGTGATCAACTATTAACCGATATTGCAGGGCGTTTAAGTCAAGAAGTAACAGGTGATAATATAGTTGCACGATTTGGTGGGGATGAATTTGCTCTAATATTTAAAAATAGTCCAAATTTGCAAACTTTAGAACAAGATATCGCAAATATTTTATATAAATTTAGTCAGCCTTATCAGTTAAAAGACGAGACTTTTAATACTACAGCTAGTATTGGGGTTGCGTTAAGTAATTCGGAATATAAAACAGCAGATGAAATGTTGCGAGACGCTGACACTGCAATGTATGAAGCTAAAAAACAAGGTGGAGATAAATCAGTAATCTTCCAGCCTGGCATGCGAACCAGAATTGTAAATATGCTAAAAATGGAAGGGGATTTACGTAAAGCTTTAGAAAGAGATGAGTTTCTTGTATATTATCAACCAATAATTTCTTTGGAAACTAGTAAATTAGTTGGTTTTGAAGCATTAGTACGCTGGCAACATCCACATCAAGGTTTAGTAACTCCTAACTCATTTATTCCATTAGCAGAAGAAACTGGATTAATCAAAGAATTAGGTTTATGGGTATTTGAGACTGCTTGTTTACAACTTAAAAATTGGCAAAATCGGTTTGATAATCATTCCAAACTTAGTATGAATATTAATGTTTCCCCAGTTCAACTTAAACAACCAAATTTAGTTTATCAAATTCAAGATATTCTCAGAAAGAATAAAATTGAGCCACAAACTTGTAGAATTGAGATTACTGAAAATGCTATGATGCAAAATCCACAGATGGCACTGGAAATTCTCAATGATTTAAAAAGCTTAGATATTTTATTATATATTGATGATTTTGGAACTGGCTATTCTTCCTTAAGCTATTTACAACAGTTTCCTATAGATGCTTTAAAAATTGATAAGAGTTTTATCAAGGATATTGATGCTTCGGCTAAATCGGCTCAAATTGTTAATGCTATAATTGCGTTAGGTAAGTCATTTGATTTACGGATAGTGGCAGAAGGAACAGAAAATAAAACTCAAATAACTATGTTGAAATCAGCTAATTGTCACAATGTACAAGGTTATTTCTTTTCTAAACCAAAAGATGCTAAAACAATAGAAGAGTTTTTACATATAGAAAAATTTGATATTTAACATTAATATATGGGATACGGATTACGTTGGATGAGTTTTTTGCCCACATTGTTTTATATATCTTCTTAGTTTAACCTAAACATATATATAACAAATGAAAAATGAGAGGAACCAAATTATGTCAACTTTCTCAAAAAATCTTTTAACTCTTTCTAACAAATTTGAGAAATGGGATCAAATATTATTCGATTGTTTAAAAGAACAGTTTGAAGAAGATGTTGATAAAGAATTATATACTAAAACGCAGGTAATGTTAGGAGATATATTAGAATTAATCATAACATCATACAAACCTAAAGATAAGTGGAACTCATTTACAACTCGTCCATTACCATTCGATAACAATGTAATAACAATATCTCAAAACATAGGAGTTGAAATTACATTTGGTGTTAGTTTCTCAGAGTTAAGCAGAGGTAAAACTTTTTATTTAGAATCTTCTATAGTTAAGCCTCATAATATAAGAAGGATGGATGATAATTTTTGGAATAAATTTCTATCATTGTCTTCAATTGGAAATTTTCAATTTGTTGATCATGGAACTCTTAGTTCAGAAAATTGTAAGAAATTAGCAAGATTATTTGTTAATAAAAAAAGTAATTTATTCAGATTAGCTAGGGATTATATGTTATTTACCATGTGCGAACCAGATCATATAGTTGATATTGGTTTCTTTGAAATGAAGTGGGATTGGGATATTGGTGACAATAAATGGGAAAATTTAATAAAACAAACATATGAAGCATTTATTATTTTCTATAATTTAAATAATCAACTTTATAAATCTTGCCAATAATAATTACAGCAATTAGATAGGGATGGATAGTCCATTTTATTATTAATATTTATACAATAAATATTCTTAGATGTTTGGTGAGTTAATACATTGTTCACAAAAAGGAAATATAATATGCAACCTTCAATAGATATTAGTAATGTGATAAATTTAATTTCTTGTATGAATTTATCACAAATCGAAGAAATAAAAAATGCTTTAATTGAACGTGAAATATTTTTTCAAAGATTTAAAAAAGATAATATAGAAAATGTGATTGACGACTTTAAAAATGAAAATTACTCAGAAAATTTTTTGAATGTTTTAGAAAATGGGTTAAAGAAAAGTTCTATCTACAATGAAAATAGTCTGAGTATATCCACCAGCCATGTAGGGTCGGTGCAGCAAAGCATAACCGCCCATTACGATATAAACAAACACATAAATTATTGATTTGGGTTTGGTCGGTTTCATTGCCGACCCTACATGGCTCTTCTATAAATAGGTTTTCTCCATTATTACCACGATTATAAATATGGTAGTACTGTTCATTGACTAAATGTATTTTTTTGACATGTTTCTATAAAATATTGATTATTAAATTAGATTTTCAATCACAACCAGACCTGACAGGTTTTCAAAACCTGTCAGGTCTAAACCGAACCCGAACCATTTTTCACAATCCCAATCTCCTCCTCAGTCAAGCCATAGAGTTTATAGACTAATTGGTTGATTTCTGCTTCTAGTTGGATTCAGGAAAGCTTATTGTTCCCAAACTCCAGTTTGAGAACGATGGTAAAATTTATTTAGGAAAGATGTCTATTTTTTTTATCTAATATTTTCATCTCGTGTATGGAATCATCTTTTTTGTTATCTGGAACAACAAAACTGACTTTGATTTTACCAAAATCTTTTTCGTTTACTACTACAAGCATTTTTTTGGAATTTCCTTTGTTGAACACATTTTTTACTGAGGCATAAGCAACTCCTTTTCCCATATAAGATGTATTATTAAGATAAATTTTTGATGATTCTGTAGCTTTAAACGTATAAGTTGCTTTAATTTCATTCAAATTAACAAATGTTCCATCCTCAGTAATTAACTGTGTTTTAACAGATGGAATAAATGAAAATTCAAAAGAATCCACTTTGTCTTTCATTGTGGGGTATTTCATTAAAATTGCCCTAGTTATACCTTTTTCTGGTAGTCCTGAATAAAGTAGTGATGTATAATATGAGGTCAAATTTTTCTTACAAAAAAGTAATTATGATGAACTGTCCAAGCTGTAATTCAGAAAATA
>JASFYV010000099.1:0-6115 GCA_045046925.1 Candidatus Marithrix sp.
TACATAAGTTATATTTTTTAGTCGAATTTGTTTAATTATAGTTTATTTTAAAATTTTTATTTTGTTAGAATAATTATGTCTTTCTACTTACTAAACATATTTACTGTGTCTTAACAATTAATTTCAACGATTAAGGATTTTCCCTATATACAGATTTAAAATCCTCAACTATATTTATGAATATAGCAAATAAAAACACAATTTTAATATTAATTGGTATTATATTTGCCTTGTTAAAAAAAACTATTTTTACATATAATAAAATTTGAGGAATTACTCGTGAACAAGAATACTACTTTGTCAATTGCTATTAGTTTGGCATTATTAGGTGGGACTGTAACATCTATTGAAGCATATGCTGCTGGAAATGCTGATAAACAAACTTCTGCCAAGAAGGACACTACAACTGCTTCTAAGAAAGATACCACTACAAATAAAAATACCACTACTGTTAAAGCTGAGAAACCTGTTAAAGCTGAAAAACCTGTTAAAGCTGAAAAACCTGTTAAAGCTGAGAAACCTGTTAAAGCTGAGAAACCTGTTAAAGCTGAGAAACCTGTTAAAGCTGAGAAACCTGTTAAAGCTGAGAAACCTGCTAAAGCTGAGAAACCCGCTAAAGCTGAGAAACCTGTTAAAGCTGAGAAACCTGTTAAAGCTGAGAAACCTGTTAAAGCTGAGAAACCTGCTAAAGCTGAGAAACCTACTAAGAAAGATGATGGTAAAGTTTCCAAAAAACATAGTAAATTAGATAAAGCTCCTAAAAACAGCAAAAAATTAGCAAAACATGGAGTTGTTGCTGAAGAAATATCAGATTTAGATAGTACCGAAGTCGCAAATATATCTGAAGATGCAATTGGAGAATTCGAAGCTGAAAACTTTGAAGCTCTATCAGAAGAAGGAGCTGGTGGTCTTTCTAAGAAACAAATGAAAAAAGCTGATAAAAAAGCTTTGAAGGGTTTGAAAGGTAAACATATTGATGCAATGCCTCCTGAAACTTTTGAAGGTATGACTGCTGAAAATCTTGGTGGACTTGAAGGAGATGCTATCCAAGCTTTAGATCCAGATCAGTTAGAAGCAATTCCTGATGAAGCTATTGATGAGTTATCTGAAGAAGAAGCTGCTGAAATGTTAGCAAACTTAGGCGACGAAATTTTAATTATTGGTGAAGAATTAGAAGGTGATACTTCTAAAAAAGCTAAGAAAATTAAGAGATTTTTACCACCAGGTTGGTTGATTGGTAAAGGCAACATGTTAAAACGTCCGCCTGCCGCTATCATCATGATGCCAGTATTAGTATTGCCTATGTATTCTAATGCAGCTTTGAAAATGGAACTAGCAATTGCTAATCTGAATGCTGGATTTGGTTTGGGTGGTGCAGTTGGTGAAGATGGTGCAACTGCTATAGATGGTATGAATGAGTTGATTGCAAGCACTGGTTATGAAATGACTCAAACTGAAGAGGGTATCTTATCAGTAGAAAATCCAGAAGATGGTGGTGAATTAGCATTTACTCCTGATGCAGATGGAATGATACAAGGCCCTGAAGATGCTGTACCTGGGCTTGGATTAAATGAAGAAGGACAATATGTTTTAACCCTTGAAGGTGGTGAACAATTACCAATTGATCCAGCTCCTAAGAGTTTTGCAGAATTGGCAGACAATCCTGATGTTGCAGCTGTAGAAATTGGTGAAGATGCTGAAGTTACTATGGAAATCGAAGGTGAAGATGCCGAAGATAGTTCTGTTATAGTCGGTGTTTTTGATCCATTAGTTACAGATGCCCCAGCAGGTACTGAACCAGGTGTATATATTGAAGGTACACCAGGTGTAGATGAACAAGCTGTTATTGTATACGAAGATGGAAGCCAACAAATAGTTAATCCAGCTGTACAAGAACCTGCTGAATTTGAAGAAATTGCTGATAATATTGCAGGAGTAGACGATGTAACCGTTAATGCCGATGGTAGCATTACTGTTATACTTGATGGTGGTGGTGCTGACATGGATGGCGATGGTGATGCTGATGATTTAGCAATTAATTTGATACCAGCCCTAGAAATTGAAACTAATGATGATTCCACAGAAGAAACTACTGATGATTCTGAAGAAGAAATCATACCTACTATTGATATTAACGATGATGGTACAGTAACATATACTGATTCAGATGGTGATGTTCAAGATTTATATATTGGAGATAGTACTGTAGTTGATGATGTAGATGATGATTCTAGTGATACTGATTCAGAAGATGCAACTGATACTACAGAAACTGAAGATGCAACTGCTACCACAGAAACTGAAGATGCAACTGCTACTACAGAAACTGAAGATGCAACTGCTACTACAGAAACTGAAGATGCAACTGCTACTACAGAAACTGACAGTTCAGAAGATGCAACTGATACCACAGAAACTGATAGTTCAGAAGATACAACTGTTTAAACCTATCTAGTATTATAACCTCATGGATTTTAATTAAAAGTCTATGAGGTTTTAAAACTTATGTCCAAATGCTCGTGGTTGAGTATAACGTTCAATCAAAGGTACGGTAGCATTCATCAATAAAATTGCATACATCACCCCTTCAGGAAAACCTCCAAATACCCGAATTAATACTACAATAATTCCAATTCCAATTCCAAATATCCAAGCTCCTTTGGGAGTTAAAGGTGAAGTCACCGGATCAGTAGCCATAAAGAAAGTTCCAAATAACAGGCCGCCAGAAAATATAGTGAATAATGGGCTTGGATAAATAGCCGAATTATACATAAATAATAAACTGGTAAATATGGCAACTGAACCTAGAATCGCCACTGGAATTCGCCAGTCAATACTGCGACGTAAAATTAAATAAATACCGGCTAAAATTATTAATAATCCACAAGTTTCTCCAAAAGAACCTATTGAGTCTCCTATGACTAAATTGAATAAAGGAGTAGCTTGATGCTCAAATTTCATCATTCCTAAAGGAGTAGCCATAGTTACAGAATCTGGTGCTTGCATAAATGGCATAGCAAGATTACTAGCTGGTATAGTGAACCAATTATCTGTTTTGGGAATCCAAGTTGTCATAGCTATCGGAAAATTAGCCAGTAGAAATGCTCTGCCTACTAAAGCTGGATTGAACAAATTATTGCCTAATCCACCCCAAATAGTTTTACCTAATCCAACTCCAATCACACTGCCAACAAAAGCCATCCACAATGGTAAACTGGGTGGTAATGTTAAACCAAGTAATAAACCAGTTAAAATTGCACTACCATCAAATAATGATTTATTATTTTTAGGCGAAAATAACCATTCAGTTAATATTGCTCCTATAATTGTTGTCATCAGGATAAAAAGTACTCCGATACCAAAGAAGTATATTGATAACAAAGTAATAGGAATTAACACATAAATTACATCAAGCATAGCTTGAGGAGTGGTTAAACCTTGCTGTAAAAAAGGAGCTGCTTGAACTACTAGTTTCGGGTCTTTTGGTTTCATTGGGTTAGAATCTATCAATACTCTCTTACTAAACGAAATCCTACATTAAGATATTTTTGGTCTGGTAAACTATGATAACGAGCTGACACCCGCATATCAGGATTTAACCAAGAACCACCTCGTTCTACTCTGGATACGTTATTATTACGATATACGCACACTCTTTCTTTGCCAACATAATTTTCTACATATTCTGAACAAGTCCATTCTCTAACGTTACCATTCATATCATATAAATCAAAACCATTAGCTGGCAAAGAAGAACCAATTGTCATGGTTTTATCACTACATTCCGAACAAGACATAGAATCATCACCCCACCAATGTTGGCTAATTGTTTCAGCTCTTGCGGCATATTCCCATTCTGCTTCAGTTGGTAAACGATATTTATGACCAGTTTGTTGACTTAACCAATGAGCATAAGCATAGGCATCATACCAAGAAACATTAATTACTGGTCTTACTCCACGACCCCATCCGGCATCATCCGGTTTATCTTTTTCAATTACTGTAACAAAACGGTCGTATTGAGCAAAAGTTATCTCATAGCGTCCCATAGCAAAATTATCCACTGCTATCCAATGCACTGGTAGTTCATTGTCTTCTCCATTGCCTTGAATATCCCCCATCATAAATTTACCACCAGGCAACCAAACCATATCTGGCCCATAACTGCCATCAGATAATTTATCACGAATAATAGCACCTGAAGTATACACTTCTTTAGTTTCATCTTGATAAGTATCTAGCTGATTTTGTAATGAGTAATTGTCTTCTTGTAATTCCGCAATTTGTTGTTTAATAATAGCTATTTTATCTTTGGTTGTGACTAAATTTTGTTGAGTTGTTGTAAGGTTTTTTTGGAGTTTTACTTGTTTGATATTAGTATTTTGTAATAATTGTGCATGTTCTTGTTGTAACTGAGATATATTGTATTTAGAATAAACTATATAACCAATATTTACAGCAACCATTATTAAAGCAATCACAATCCATCGATTAATAATTTGAACTTTCCGATTTTGGGCTACTTCACATCGTTTTAAGGTTTTAGAAAAATTGGGTAACAGAGAATTAGCCCATTGTTGAACCGTTTGAGGTCGATCTTCTTCTGCAATTTGTAATGCCCATTCAATACTATTTAATAAACTATCAGAATATTTTTCTTTAGTTATCCCCACAATTGGTAATAATGGATCAGCACTTTTATTACGAGTAATTTCATTAATCCTGTCTAAAACTTCTAATGGGGTTTCGCCAGTAACAGCTCGATATAATATTGCTCCCAAAGCATAAATATCAGTCCATGGCCCTTGTGGTCCTTTAGTTTGATACTGCTCAAATGGTGCATAACCTGGTGTCACAATTGCTTTCCGATGCAATCGCCCCATCGCATAGTTAGCAGTTCCAAAATTTAATAATACTGGAGTACGGTCTTTATCACGCAAGTAAATACTGCTGGGTTTTATATTTTGATGTAAAAAACCTGCTTCATGTACTGCATGCACACCAGATAAAAGAGCTGGCAAAATAGCTTTAATTTCATTTTCTGACAGAGTATTACTTAAAACATGTTCTAAATTCTGTCCCTGCTCATATTCCATTACAACATAAGCAGTGTTATTGGCTTTAAAAAAATTTAAAACTTGCACTACATTCGGATGATTTAAATTAGTAAGCGATTTACCTTCTTGAGAAAACCTTTCCAATCCCCAAATTAAGTTTTTTTCATCTTGTTGTGATTTAGGTTGGATAGAGTCGTTTTCTCTTACTGCTAAATTATCCGGAAAATATTCTTTTATTGCAACTTGCTGATTTTGTTTAGTATCTTGAGCTAAATAAGTTATACCAAAATCGCCTTGGCCAATAACAGATAAAATACGATATTCCTTTAATTGATAACCAGTTGCCAAAGCTGAATGAGTTTCTATAGTCATGATCAATAATCCAATGTGGAAATTCTAATTTATAAGCAAATACCAGTAATTAGTGGATATTATAGTATTTAATTTTTATCACTATTCAAGGAAGCTTTCTATGATAGTTGCAACAAATTACATTTTCTTTACTACAAATAATTTGATTAAAAATGTATAATTATTGTAGAGTTGTATCAATAGATAATTCTAATAGTAATTATTCTTGTTGGGAAGAAAGATTATAATGATATATAGTTATTTATGTCAAGCTATATATAGAATTTCTAAATTTGATAGGCTACAATAATACTGAATAAATATTTGATATTCTTCTGTATTTGATTAAGAATTTAGACCAGATTATTCTTATAACATTTTACCAGTTCCGCTCCTAAAAATCTGAATACACATACATAATTTGAACAAATATATCCAATCTTATAATAATAAACATCTTTCCTAAGATATATAAAGTAGGATGCAGAATGAATTGCATCAACCGTGTATCTAATGTGATTCGAAAGATGTCTATTATGAACTTTGGCTTCAGACGTACGAGGAAGCTTCTGTAAGTATGACAGAATTTTCATTGTATTTTTTTAGTAATTGCTCAGTCCCCCTTGACAGAAAAAAGGAATTTAAATATAGAGAGATGAAAAAAATACCGATGTATAAATCCTTATGCCATGAAAAAAAGAATAGTT
>JASFYV010000100.1:0-12239 GCA_045046925.1 Candidatus Marithrix sp.
TGTCAGAAAAATTTAATTCTCATTGGTTTATGAAATCTACTTTTTTTTCTGATTATTTTGTAAATCATATAGAAAAATCAAAAAGTACTGGTTATTCTAAGTTACTAGAAACAATAAAACCGAGTAAGGATAATCGTAAAAATAATAAACTATTAAGAGAATATTACAAAAAATATCATTCTCCAGAACTACCACCTAGTGATATAATAGCTGAAATAACAACATTTGGAACATGGTCAATAATATTTCGAAATCTTAAACCAGAATATCAGAAAACAATTGTTACACGATTATTAGGTAGTAATGAATTTAATTATGAAATAATTATTTCTTGGATAAGTTCTTTATCAGCTTTAAGAAATATTTGTGTTCATTATGAACGTTTATGGAATCATGATATGACCTACTTTCTTCCATCAATTCCACATAAATATAGTTCGATGAAACTGAAAAATAATACTTTATATATCAGGTTATTTATTATTCAAAAAATTTTAAATAATATATCACCTGATTATAAATTTGAAAAACAAATACAAGAATTAATTAACCAATATAATCCGAAAATGCCTTTTGATATTGCAAAAAAAATAGGATTTCCAATTTAACCAAAAAATTATCAATTAGTATTTTATAGTTATTTAAATCTACTTCACAATATTTATCAGGTAATTTTATGACAGCTTTATCAGTTAGTTGTGAATTTTTTCCACCCCGTAGTGAAAAAGGTATGTCAAACCTAGTTTCAGTACGTCAAAAACTACAAGTATTACAACCAGAATATTATTCAGTTACCTTTGGTGCTGGAGGCTCAACTCAGGAAAAAACTCTTGAAACTGTAATCCAAATCCAACAAGAATCTAAAATTGAGGCTGCACCACATTTATCTTGCATAGGTAGTACTCGTGCTGGTGTATTGCAATTATTACAGGATTATCAAAAACATGGAGTGCGTAGAATAGTAGCCTTACGTGGCGATCAACCATCTGGCTGGGCAGGCCCTATAGGAGAATTAAGCCATGCTAATGAATTAGTAGAATTTATCAGAGCTGAAACAGGGTCTCATTTCCATATTGAAGTTGCCGCTTATCCAGAATTCCATCCAGAATCTCGTAATGCCAAAGAAGATATAGCTTATTTTAAACAAAAAGTTGCGGCTGGTGCTAATAGTGCCATTACTCAATATTTCTACAATGCAGATGCTTATTTTCATTTATTAGATGATTGTGCCGCTCAAGGCATTGATATTCCAATCATACCAGGTATCATGCCAATTAGTAATTATGAACAACTAATAAGATTCTCCAATACCTGTGGGGCTGAAGTTCCACGTTGGCTACAATGGCGACTAAGAGATTTTGAAAATGATGCGGCTGGTTTAAAAGCATTTGGCATTGATGTTATGACTGATTTATGTGGCCGTTTATTAGCAGGTGGTGCTGCTGGACTACATTTTTACACTCTTAATCAAGCAGAATTAACTTTAACGATTACTAAACGTTTAGGATTACATTAAAATTGAAGTTATAATATTATGGCTAATTTACCAAGTTTATTACTAGTTGATGATGATCCATTAATCAGTGAATCTTTAGCATTTGTATTAAAAGATAGCTTTAATGTACATATTGTTGCCACTAGAGAAGAAGTAAAACGTTTACTATATACAATACCAGTTTTACCAGATTTAGCTTTGGTTGATTTAGGTTTACCGCCTAATCCACATTCACCAAAAGAAGGTTTTACTTTAGTTTCAGAATTGCTTACTTTTAATCCATCAATTAAAATTCTGATTTTATCTGGCCAAGATGCAATAGAAAATGTTCGTCATGCTTTAACTCTAGGTGCGGTAGATTTCATTCCTAAACCTTGTGATATGGAACTACTGAAGGCTCGGCTAAAACATCAAAACATGATTTTAGAAGCAGAGCAGAAATTAAAAACAGAAAAACCACAACAAAAGGAATGCGGTTTAATTGGACAAAGTACCGCAATGGAAACTTTGCGTACTCAAATTAAACAATTTGCTAATTCACCATTTTCAGTTTTAGTTTTAGGAGAATCTGGTACTGGCAAAGAATTAATTGCTCAATGTTTACACAAACAAAGTCAGAGAGCAGATAATTCCTGTTTAATTGTTAATTGTGCTGCTTTTACCACTGAATTATTAGAAGCCCAATTATTTGGTCATGCTAAAGGAGCTTTTACTGGAGCAACTACAGCTCGATCTGGTTTTTTTGAAGAGGCTGATAAGGGTAGTTTAATATTAGATGAAATTGGTGAAATGCCATTAGCTTTGCAATCCAAGTTATTGCGAGTTTTAGAAAATGGTGAATATTATCGATTAGGTGAAACTAAAGTGCGTAAATCTGAAGCAAGAATTATTGCAGCCAGTAATCGAGATTTACGTGAAGAAGTTATGAAAGGCGATTTTCGAGGTGATTTATACCATCGTTTGAGTGTTTTAGCAATTAAAGTTCCGTCTTTGAGTGAACGTGATGATGATGATAAATTATTATTATTGGAACATTTTAAAAATTTCTATGCAGAAATGGGAACTTTATTTCAGCTTGATGAAGATGCTGAACAAAGTTGGAAAGCTTATACTTTTCCAGGTAATGTCCGAGAATTGCGAAATATAGTGATTCGACTTGGAGCAAAATATCCTAATCAAGCGATTAAAAAAGAAACTTTATTAGAAGAACTAGAAACTAATTTTACTGCCACTCAACTTGATGATATTGATTATGAGCAGGCTATTTCCCGACAATTAAATAATACTGGTTTTTCGCTTGACGAAGTATTGCTAGATTGGGAACATCGTTATATTAACGCAGCTTTAAAAATCAGTGATGGTAATTTAAGTCAAGCTGCACGGATTTTAGGAATAAATCGCACTACTTTATATAGTAAAATGCAGCGTTTAAGTAAGATTAATAGTTAAAATATAAAATTTTTGAGCAATATTTAAGAAATATACATGTAGAATGCAATGAGGAATAAATTGTATTAATACCATCAGGGAAACTTATTTGATTTGTGAACTCATTACATCCTATAGCATTTCCCGATTGGATTCGACCACCTCCCTAATCCACTTCTGGACGGTCAATGCCATTAAGTTAAGGGCAACCGGATTACATAATATGATGATTTATAAGGGTAATTCTTTGTGGTTGCCTTAAATTTCCTTAACTTAATGGCATTGATGGGTTAGGGAAGGTTAGTAATCTCTTTGCGTAACATCAGTTATATAAAATTTATCATTTTGTAAAAGTTACTCCCCATTTTAACATATCTTCATCTTCTAATAATGGCGTGTATAAATCACCTTGAGCAAAATCACAGCCTTGATCTAGTAGAAAATCACGTTGTTCTTCAGTAGATACTCCATTAGCAACTACAGTCAAACCTAACGCATGTGCCATTTCAATGGTTGCTACAGTGATAGCAGTATCTTCTGGTGATGAAATTATTCCTTTAATAAAAGAACTATCAATTTTTATTTGATCAATAGGAAAACGTTTCAGATAAGTCAAAGGAGAATAGCCAGTTCCAAAATTATCAATAGTAATTCTAATTCCAATTTTTTTAAATAATTTCAAAGTTCTAATCGCAGAATTAATATCTTCTAATAATATACTCTCGGTTAATTCTAATTCCAAATGTTCTGGATTTAATTCAGATTTTTCAATATCTTCTATTATAGTTTCTAATAATTGTTTGTTACAAAATTGATGTACTGACAAATTAACAGCGATATGATCTATTGGTAGACCAGCATTCAGATAAATCTTTAATTGCTTACAAGCAGTTTCTAAGCTCCATTCTCCAATAGGAACTATAAGCCCAGTTTCTTCTAATAAAGGAGTGAAGTTAATTGATGAAATAAGACCATTATTGGGATGACGAAAATGGATTAAAGATTCTATGCCAACCATCTCTTCGGTTGCTAATTCTATTTGAGGTTGATATAACAAAACAAAGTCTTTTTTATCAATGGCTTGATGTAAATCTGTTTCGATCTGTAAACGAGAAATAGTTTGATCATACATACCAGGATTAAATACAACATGACAAGATTTACCTTTAGATTTAGCCCGTTGCATGGCAATATCAGCATTGCGTAGTACAGTTGCTGCATCTTCCTGTTTAGTATGATAAGCAATTCCGATACTAGCAGAATTAACAGTTGAATAGCTATCTAATGAAAATGGAGTTGATAGAATTTCTTTATTAATATTAATGGCTAATTGACTAGCAATAGATAAATCTTCTATATCTTCTAATAAAATTAAAAATTTACTTCCATTAAAATGAGCTAAAAAATACTTTTCTGCTAAATTATCTTGTAATCTCTGAGATGTTTCCATAATTAACCAATCACCCATATCATGACCTAAACTACCATTAATCAAAGAAAATCTGTCTAAATCAATAAATAATATAGCTATTAAATAATTTTTATCGGCTACTGATCTTGATATAGCTTGTTCTAAATATTCTAGAAATAAATGCCGATTGGGTAAACCAGTTAACTGATCATGCAGATTTGTATAATCAAGCTGTTGTTCTAAAGCCTTACGTTCACATAAATCTCGTCCTTCTATCAAAAACCAAATTAGTTTATGTTCCGCATCATATAGTGGAGTAAATAAAAAAGCTAAAATTATCAATTTACCACTCAATTTTTGGATTTCAATTTCATGCCGGATAAATTTGCCATTTGCTGTTATACTGAGGGCAGTTTTTAATTTTAGTTGAGTTTTTTGAGAAGCCCAAGGAGCATCCCAAATTGGTTTTTTTAATACCTCTGAAGCTTGTGAACCACTCAGATTCAAAGCAGCAGTATTAATTTCACATAAAATTCCATTAAGATCAATTAACCACATGAATTCAAAGGCATTATCAAAAATAGTTTGAAATACCTTGATTTTATCGTGTGAACTAATGGAATGTGATAGATGATAATAAGTTTGTTGTAATTGCAACCAAGTTAATTGTTCTTTCCGCAAAAAATGGGTATGGTATCTCTCAATAAATTTAGCATCAATAGATTCATAATCTTTCGTCAATAAAATTGTTGGAATGGTTATATAATTCTCCAAATCATCTAAAAAATTTTGCTGTTGGGTTTGAGTGGCCCGATAACCAATTAATAACATATCATACTGACCTTGTTCGATCTGTTGAGAGTTAATTTCATAATTAGGAGCCCAATCTATAGTCACTTGACTTGATTGCTGATCTAATAATTGCCGAATTTCAAGGTAATCTTTGGCATCATCTTCTATAAGTAAAATATGCATGTTTATGTATGTTTTTGGTTAACAGAAATTTTTTGATTCTAATCAACTGATTATGAACTATTTGAAATTTTCCACATTATGAAAGTAATTTTATAATATCCAGACAAAATAATTTACCAATTTAATAATTGCAGTAGTTTAAACAATGAATTTATTACAACTATTAACTCCTCGTTATTGGCTGCTATGGATTGGAATAGGTATATTTTGGAGTTTAATTCATTTACCTAATAGTTGGAAATTAGCAGTTGGTCGTGTAATTGGTCGTATTACTTATCACTTGGCTGCTCGTAGGCGTAAAATTGCCATAACTAATTTAAAACTATGTTTTCCTAACTTAACTGACAAACAACGTCATGACCTACTATACCAACATTTTAAATCTTTGGGTATGGGTTTGTTAGAGATGTTGAGTGCTTGGTGGCTTAAAGATACTCGATTAAAACCTTTAGAACATATTGAAGGATTAGAATATTTAAAATCTGGTTTAGAACATGGTAAAGGAGTAATTTTATTGAGTGCCCATTTTACTTCATTTGAACTTGGTTCTCGGTTTTTAACGATGCATACTATAATCCATGGTGTTTACCGCCAACATGAAAATCCAGTAATTGAATATCTTATGAAAAAAAGCCGTGAAGGTAAGGCTGAAAAAGCAATTCCTCGAGATAATATACGTGGAATGCTACGCAGTTTAAAACAGAATAAACCTGTCTGGTTAGCAACTGATCAAAATTTTGGGCATAAAAATAGTGTATTTGCAGATTTTTTTGGAATTCCAGCAGCAACTAATATTGCTGTTCCACGATTAGCAAAAATGAGTAATGCAGCAATTATACCATTCTTTACTCAACGGTTAAAAGATAATCAAGGTTATAAAGTAATATTACAACCAGCTTTAGAAAACTTTCCGAGCGGAGATGATATGCAAGATGCTTTGCTAATTAATAAACTGATTGAAACTCAAATTAAGCAAGCTCCAGAACAGTATTTATGGGTACACAGAAGATTTAAAGATCGACCTAATGGAGAAAAATCTTTTTATGAGTAAATTTTACTATATTATTATGTGACTGGAATATGCTATATTGTATAATGTCATCATAGACTTATTTGGAAATAATTATGCCTGAATTACCAGAAGTGGAAACTATAAAACGTGGGATTGTCGCTAGTTTAGAAGGGCAAACTATTAAATCTGTACTAGTACGGAATAAGAGATTACGTTGGCCAATTCCAGACTTATTAACCACTATTTTACCAAAACAATCAATAATTAACATCAGTCGACGGGGTAAATATTTATTGTGCGAATGTACTAAAGGCTATATTTTGATCCATTTAGGTATGTCAGGTAATTTACAGATATTGCCATATAAAACTGAATTAAAAAAACATGATCATGTTGATATTATTTTTACTAATGGGCTGTGTTTGCGTTATAATGATCCACGTAGATTTGGTTGTATATTATGGACTGAAGCACCAATATTAGAACATAAACTATTAGTCAAATTAGGACCAGAACCATTAGAGAAAGATTTTACTGGTAAATATTTATATGATCGTGCTAGAAATCGTCGAGTAGCAGTGAAAAATTTTATTATGGATAGCAATGTTGTGGTTGGAGTTGGAAATATATATGCTAATGAAGCTTTATTTTTTGCTAGAATCCATCCAGAACGTGCTGTAGGTAAAATAAGTTTAGTCGAATACAAACGTCTTACTAAAGTAATTAAACAAGTATTACAAGTAGCTATAAAAATGGGTGGCACTACCTTGCGTGATTTTACTGATAGCTCTGGCAAACCTGGCTATTTTAAACAAGAACTACTGGTATATGGTAAAGCTGGTGAAATTTGTAGTCAATGTGGAACAATAATACATACTAAAAAAATTGGCCAACGAGCCACTTACTATTGTCCTATATGTCAACGATAAATTAATAACTAACCATGAAACGTATCTTAATAATGGCTGGTGGTACTGGAGGCCATGTTTTTCCTGCTCTAGCTGTAGCAGAGGCATTACAAGCTCAAGCAATAGAGGTTTGTTGGTTAGGAACTCGTAAAGGTTTAGAAGCTAAAGTTGTACCAGCAGCTAACATAAAAATCAACTATATCAACATTCAAGGTATACGTGGTAAAGGTTTACTAGGAATATTATTAGCTCCTATCAGAATTACCTTAGCTATTTGGCAATCAATCCAGATTTTACGTGCTGTACGACCAACTAAAGTTATCGGTTTTGGTGGGTTTGTAACTGGTCCAGGTGGGATAGCTGCACGGTTACTAGGTATTCCATTGTTAATCCACGAACAAAATGCTATAGCTGGTTTAACTAATCGTTGGTTGGCAAAAATTGCTACTAATGTGATGGAAGCTTTCCCCAATACCTTTCCCAACAATGCTATTCACACTGGTAATCCATTACGAACCAATATTACTAACTTACCTAATTCTGTTGATAAGCATGATACTTTCAACATACTGGTCGTTGGTGGTAGTTTGGGGGCTAAAGCATTAAACGTAATAGTACCAATAGCGTTACAACAAATACCATACAATATCGAAGTCTGGCATCAAACTGGTAACTTACATTTTACAGCAATGCAAGAAGCTTATTCCGGCACTGAATTTAAAATTACTGCCTTCATTGATAATATGGGAGAAGCTTACCAATGGGCTGATTTAGTAATTTGCCGAGCTGGAGCAATAACTGTATGTGAATTAGCTCAAGCTGGAGTTGCTAGTGTATTAATTCCTTATCCCTATGCAGTAGACGATCATCAAACTTTAAACGCCAAATTTTTAGCTGATAAACAGGCAGCGATCTTATTGCCACAACCAGAATTAACTGTAAACAAACTGATAATTATAATAACTGAATTATATAAAAATCGATCTCATTTACAATATATGACAACTGCTGCAAAAAATTGTGCAATTCCAAATGCTTTACAACAAATAATTGATATAATAACGCAAGATTAGAAATCTATTTTAATTGTGAATTAGTGAACTAAGAATGGTTAATTACTAATGTTTTTGACTTTCATTAACAATTAATAATTCACAGTTAACCATTCACAATTAATTAAAAATTATTCCTAATACTATAATTATACATTGCAATTAAATTATCACCACCTTTCAAGGATACCATTATTAATGGATATAAAAACTATCAATACCAGTGCTTTTGCTGGCCAAAAACCTGGAACTTCCGGTTTACGAAAAAAAGTAACTGTATTTCAGCAACAACATTATCTGGAAAACTTTGTCCAGGCAATTTTTAATTCATTGACAGATTTTCAAGGTAAAACTTTAATTGTTGGTGGTGATGGACGTTACTATAATAAAACTGCAACTCAAACTATTTTAAAAATAGCTGCTGCAAATGGCTTTGGCAAAGTCTTAGTTGGTCAAAATGGCTTGTTATCTACTCCAGCAGTATCAGCTATTATTCGCAAACAACAAGCTTTTGGTGGCATAGTTTTATCAGCCAGTCATAATCCTGGTGGTCCGCAAGGTGATTTTGGAATTAAATATAATATTAGTAATGGAGGCCCAGCTCCAGAGAAAGTTACTGATGAAATTTATCAACATTCTCAAACTATTACTGAATATAAAATTATTGATAGCTCTGATATTGACTTATCCCAATTAGGTATGAATCAAATAGGTAATATGCAAATAGAAGTTATTGACGCAATTGCTGACTATGCTGAATTAATGGAAGAACTATTTGATTTTTCAGCGATTAGTAAATTATTCAGTTCTGGTTTTACCATGTGTTTTGATGCTATGCACGCTGTTACTGGCCCTTATGCAAAAACTATTTTAGAACAAAAATTAGGAGCATCTGTTGGTACAGTGATGAATGGCATTCCATTAGAAGATTTTGGTGGTGGACATCCAGACCCAAATTTAACCTATGCTCATGATCTAGTAGATATTATGTACGGGAAAAATGCTCCTCAATTTGGGGCAGCTTCTGACGGTGATGGAGACCGCAACATGATATTAGGTCAAAGTTTCTTTGTGAATCCTTCCGACAGTTTAGCAATTTTAGCAGCTAATGCAACCTTAGCTCCTGGTTATAAAGATGGTTTAGCTGGAATTGCTCGTTCAATGCCAACTAGTGAAGCCGTTGATCACGTTGCCGAATCGCTTAAGATTGATTGTTATGAAACTCCAACAGGTTGGAAATTTTTTGGTAATCTATTGGATGCTAAATTAGCTACTTTATGTGGAGAAGAAAGTTTTGGAACTGGTTCTAGTCATGTACGGGAAAAAGATGGTTTATGGGCAGTGTTATTTTGGTTAAATGTTTTAGCTGTAAGTGAACAATCGGTAGAAGATATTGTATATAAACACTGGGCTAAATATGGACGTAATGTATATTCCCGCCATGATTACGAAGGAGTTGACAGTAAAGCTGCCAATGAATTGATGGAAAATTTATATCATACTTTCAGTAGCTTAAAAGGTAAGAAATTTGGGGAACATATAGTAGAATATTGTGATGATTTTGGTTATATTGATCCAGTCGACCACAGTGTCAGTCAAAATCAAGGAATGCGAATAGGTTTTCAAGATGGTTCTCGAATTGTGTTTCGCTTGTCAGGAACTGGAACTGAAGGAGCGACTTTACGAGTTTATTTAGAATCTTTTGAACCAGATATCACAAAACATCATTTAGATTCACAAGTTGCATTAGCAGACTTGATTAAATTAGCAGATGAAATAGCCAAAATTAAAGATTATACTGGAAGAGATAAGCCATCTGTTATCACTTAGTTTTTAGATCATAGATGTTCAGGATTATACTTTTAATTGTGAATTAGTGAATGATTAATTACTAATGATTTTGACTTTCATTAACAGTTAATTAAAAATCATCCCGAACTCCTATGATTTTTAGATATTATGAGTATCTTCCAAAAACCTTAATTAATATCAGTTTGACATGAGATAAAACTATGCAAATACCACCAATATATCAAACTATTATTACTAATCTTGAAACAGTAATCACCGGTCAAACTGATGCTCTTAGAAAGCTATTAGCCGCTTTTATTAGTGGTGGACATGTGTTGTTAGAAGACTTACCTGGCACAGGCAAAACTACTTTAGCCAAAGCATTAGCCCAATCCCTACAAATTACCTTTCAACGAATCCAATTTACCCCAGATTTATTACCTTCAGATATTTTAGGGGTATCAATTTTCAATCAACAAAACCAAAAATTTAGTCTTCACAAAGGGCCTATTTTTACCGAAATTTTATTAGCTGATGAAATTAATCGTGCTTCACCTAGAACTCAATCTGCATTGTTAGAAGCGATGGAAGAACAGCAGGTTAGTATAGATGGAACTCGCCATCAATTAAGTGAAACTTTTTTTGTGATAGCCACCCAAAATCCAATTGAATTTCATGGTACTTATCCATTACCAGAAGCACAGATGGATAGATTTGCGATGCGTTTTAGCTTAGGCTATGTTAGTGCCGAACAAGAAGTGGCTATTTTGACCAATCAGGCAAGCAAAACAATCTCTCCTTGTGCCAATGAAGCTGATATTAACACATTAAGACAAGCGGCTAAATCAATTCGTATTAGTGAAGAATTAAAATATTATATTGTTAATTTAGTGAGAGCCACTCGGGATATGGAAGGAGTACAAATGGGAGCCAGTTTGCGGGCAGCATTAACTCTGATGAAAGCATCGCAAGCTTTAGCCTTATTTGATGGAATGGAATTTGTTACTCCAGAACATATTCAAGAAATAGCAATTCCAGTAATTGCCCATCGTTTAAAAATTGATTCACAAGCACGTTTCAGCGGTTTTAGTGGAGAAAAAATAGTACAAGATATTTTACGCAAAATAGAAGTTCCAATTTAGTTGGTACATTGCTTTTAGTGATTAATATTTATTTTGAATTTAATTAAGAATTAACATACCAAGAGAAAAATGAAAAAAATTATCTTATTCAGTATATTAGTAATAATAGTATTACTCAGTTTCTTATTTTTTCAACATCAATCTACTCCAGAGACACAACCTCTTAAAATTGGTATTAACGTTTGGCCTGGTTATGCACATGCTTTTATTGCTCAAGAAAAAGGTTTTTTTAACAAACATGGAGTAGCTGTAGAACTTATTTTAAAACCAGAAATATCAGAAATTAATCAACTTTATAATAAAAATGAATTAGATGGTTTGTTTAATGTATTTACTGATATTATAATGCTTAATGCTAATGGAATACCAACTAGGGTGGTTTATATAAGTGACTATTCAGATACTGGCGATGTTATCATAGGTCGCTCTGAATTTAACAGCATACAAGATTTAAAAGGTAAAACGGTTTCTTTTGAAGGAGTTGGCACCTTTTCCCAAATGTTAGTAGCTAGTTTATTACAAAAAGCCAATATTCAAGAAGGCGAATTTAAAACTGTTAATTTGCCAGCTCATGATGTATTAAATGCTCTGGAATTAGGAACGATAGATGCTGGACATACTTGGGAACCTACTACTAGCCAATTAATTGCTAAAGGTTATAAGGTACTGGCTAAAGCTGGCGATATTCCTGGAATTATTGCTGATATTCTAGCTTTTCATGCCGATGTGATTAAAAATCGTCCTCAAGAAGTGCAAGCTGTTGTTAAAGCAATGTTAGAAGCTGAAAAATTTATTATATCAAATCTAGATGAAGCATTGGATATTATGGCTAAAAAAGAAAACATGTCAAAAGCGGAGATGCAAGCTGGAATTGAAGGAGTGCATTTTCTTAATCAGACTGAAAATCGAGATGCCATGCAATCAGAGCAAGGATCATTGTTTAAATCTGGTAAAAAAGCTGCTGATTTTTATTTAAAAAATGGGCAATTATTTAAAAATCCAGATTTTTGGACAGAAACCCAGAA
>JASFYV010000101.1:0-14634 GCA_045046925.1 Candidatus Marithrix sp.
TTTTTAGTCTAATTTCTTTGGAATAATCTGACATTTTATCTAGGATTTAACTGTCGAAGCCCACTGCCCAGACCTGCGTGTCTGCCCTTAACTTAATGGTATTAGACCCCTTGCGTCCCCTCCTTATTTTAAGGAGGAGATTAGGGGAGGTTGTATTTAACTGAATCAGGAAATGCTATGATTGTATCAATGTAAATAGTTAATATTGCCGTTGAATTGAATTAAGAATTATTATAACTGCAATTTTATAAACTAGGATTTATAATGTTAAAATTAAATCAATTACAAGAAAGATTGCTTAATAATTTCCAGAAAAATTTTCCTGTTTCACCAACTCCTTATGCAGATATTGCTAATGATTTAGGTATAACAGAAACCGAAGTATTAGAAACTTTGAATGAATT
Organism: Candidatus Marithrix sp.; assembly: GCA_045046925.1. Classification (GTDB taxonomy): domain Bacteria; phylum Pseudomonadota; class Gammaproteobacteria; order Beggiatoales; family Beggiatoaceae; genus DRQV01. Next base: position 405 of record JASFYV010000101.1, read on the forward strand.
ACAAACAGTTGGAATTATAAGTCGCATTGGGCCAGTATTTCAACCACATAGCTTTGGCACTAGTACTTTAGCTACTATGGCAATACCAAAATCAAAATTAGCAAAAATAGCAAATTATATAAGTAGTTTATCTGAAGTAAATCATAACTATGAACGTGAACATAATTTTAATTTATGGTTTGTAATAACAGTCATTACAGAAGAACATTTGCAAACTGTATTAACTAAAATTGAACATAATACTGGATTTAAAGTTTTATCGTTACCAATGTTAGCTAGTTATCATATTGATTTAGGGTTTGAACTAAAATCTTAATTGTTTGATAATTATAGCGTAAAATTATATAATATTTTCTCTTTGCGTGTTTCATTGTTCCCAAACTCCAGTTTGGTAACGATAATTCATATTGCCTATTATTACTTTTCAAAATTGTTTATTATCATTTTGCTATTTGTAAAATCTTTACCTAAACATTTAACAATCCGTTAAATCCTATTGACAGACATAAAATAATAGTTTTTAATCTTTAAAGTCATTATGGATGTTTAATATCCTGAATAAGACTAAACTAGTTTAATAATAAACACTTTTGGAGTAATTATAATGTTATTTGGTAATTGTAGCAGAAATGTTTGGTATGTTGTTTTTGTTGTGGGTTTGATGGCGATGGGGCGTGGTGCTTGGGCGTTTTCTTGTGATGATATAACACAAATTCCTAAAGTTGAATGTGAAGCTTTGGTTGCTATTTATGATAGTACTAATGGAAATAATTGGAAAAAGAATACTGGTTGGAAAGTAACTAATACACTTTGTAGTTGGTATGGTGTAATCTGTAATAATGGGCATGTTTCACATCTTAATTTGTTTCAAAATCAATTAACAGGAACGATTCCAGCAGAATTAGGTAATTTAGCTAATGTGCAAGTGCTTTATTTGAGTCAAAATAAGTTAATCGGAACGATTCCAGAAGAATTAGGTAATCTGACTAATTTACAAAATCTTCATTTGTACGACAATCAATTAACAGGAACGATTCCAGCAAAATTAGGTAATCTGACTAATTTACAAAAACTTAATTTGGTTCAAAATCAATTAACAGGAACGATTCCAGCAGAATTAGGTAATTTGATTAATTTACAACATCTTTATTTGAGTATCAATAAGTTAACAGGAACAATTCCAACAGAATTAGGTAATTTGATTAATTTACAAATACTTTCTTTGTACTTCAATCAATTAACAGGAACGATTCCAGTAGAATTAGGTAATTTGACTAATTTACAACTACTTTTTTTGGGTGGCAATAAATTAATCGGAACGATTCCAGTAGAATTAGGTGATTTGAATAATTTGCAACAACTTTCTTTGTACACCAACCAACTAAGCGGAAATATTCCAGCAGAATTAGGTGATTTGACTAATTTGCAACAACTTTCTTTGAATAACAATAAGTTAATCGGAACGATTCCAGCAGAATTAGGTAATTTGACTAATTTACAACAACTTTTTTTGAGTAACAATAAGTTAATCGGAACGATTCCAGCAAAATTAAGTAATCTAAGTAATTTGCAACATTTTGGTTTATCTGGCAATCAACTAAGTGGAAAAATTCCACTTGGATTTGATAATCTGAGTAATTTAACCCATGTTAATTTGACTATGAATAATTTATGTGGAAATGTTTCACAGTTCTTTACAAACCTAAGTAAATTGCAAGTTTCTCATTGGGGAGATCAGAATCCTTGCCCAACTCCCAGTCCAACAACCTGCCAACTCTACGCTGTCCACGATGAAGGTTTAAATAATTCCCAATTCTTCACCATTTCTCCAGAAACATCTGAAGTCAAAGCTCTAGGTGGAATGTACAAAGCTCACGATATAGAATCACTTGATATTCATCCACAAACAGGTGAATTATTTGCTGCTTCTGGAAATAATACTAATAAACCAGCTCATCTCTTTCTTGTTGATAAAAATAATGGTCAACTGACTGACATCGGTTTCACTGGTATGAAAGAAATTGATGGTTTATCGTTCCATCCTGATGGAACTTTATGGGGTTGGTCAACTGGTGATGGACTTATAACCATTGATACCACCACTGGCAAAGCTAATTTAGAAGTCCCATACCAAGGTGAAATTGAAGATTTAACATGGAATAATGCTGGAACTATGTTATATGGTGTAGAAAATATACGGAATAACCCAGATTCAGGAGTTAAACTATTAGCTTATGATGGAAATACTGTAATCACTATTTGCGAAGAACTAACTAAATCGTTAGAAATTGAAGCTCTGGACACTTTACCAGATGATACCTTAATATTTGGTTTGCATGGTAAAAATAACTTAGCTCTTGGAGTGATAGACGTTAATACTTGTCAAATAGTTGCTAATACTGAAATTACCACTGGTTATGATGATGTAGAAGGGATTGCTTGGCCTGACTGTAAATAATATAGTATTTCCCGATTCAGTTAAATACAACCACCCTTAATCCCCTCCTTAAATAAGGATGGAACAGGTTATGTATTTTATACAAACGGTAAACGTTATAGTCAATACTATTGAGGGCAGAATACCCTACACAATATATTTTAATAGGTAGGGGCGAACCTATGTGTTCGCCCTACTTAACAGTATTGAGCCAGATAGGATGAGTAACTCGGGTTTATCGTTGCCCACCATTTTCTATATAAAACAGCTAATCTTGGAAGAACTATATAGTATTTCTCAATTAGATAGATTATAGTAATATAAGTAAATGATGTTTATTTTAAATTTAATTAAGAATTAAGCATTAAGCATTAAGCATTCATAATTAAGAATTACCATAATTATGGTTATCTCAATAAACATCGAACCTAATCGTATTTTTTATCATTTGGAATTAAAACTAATGGACGAAGTAATTGTTGGAATTGATTTAGGCACAACTAACTCTGAAATAGCAATTGTTGAAAACGGTAAAGTTACTATAATCGAAGATTCTGGACGAAAAATTTTACCATCTTTTGTTGGAATTAGTGATAATAATGAAATTTTAGTGGGTGAATCAGCCAAAAATCAATATATCTTATATCCAGAAAAAACTATCAAATCCATTAAACGTAAAATGGGTGAAGAAGATAGGATAGAGATGGCTGAAAAGTTATATACTCCACAAGAAATATCGGCTATTATTTTAAAACGATTAAAAAATCTTGCTGAAAAATATATAAATAAATCAATATCTAAAGCTGTTATCACAGTTCCAGCATATTTTTCTGATGCTCAACGTCAAGCCACTCGTGAAGCAGGTGAAATTGCAGGTTTAGAAGTAGTACGCATGATTAATGAACCAACTGCTGCTGCTTTATCATATGAAACTGAAAACAAAAAACATATATTAGTCTACGATTTAGGTGGTGGAACTTTTGATGTTTCTATCGTCAATATTGAAGATGGTGTGGTGGAAGTGGTTGCTAGTCATGGAAATAATAAATTAGGTGGGGATGATTTTGACCAAAAAATAGCTGATCATATCGTGGAATATATTCAGAATCAATTTACCGTTGATATTCGTGAATCACGGAAAGCAATGGCTCGAATAAATCGGGCTGCTGAAACTGCTAAACGTATGTTATCCGATCAACCATTTACGCTTATTGAGGAAGAATATCTATATGAATACAAAGGAAAATCAATTAATTTATCTTTGGAATTAGCTAGAAATGATTATGAAGAGATGATTGTTGATTATATTGACGAAACTCTGGAAGCTGTTCATGTTGCTTTAAATGGTGCGAATTTGACAGTTGCTGATATTGATGAAATTTTGTTAGTTGGTGGTAGTACCCGAACTCCAATTGTGAGTAAGCGTTTATATCAAGAATTTCAAAAACAACCACGAATTGAAGTTGACCCTGATTTATGTGTGGCTGCTGGAGCTGCAATTCAAGCTGCTATTATCGCTGGTCAAGAAATATCTGGTTCGGCAGTTTTGGTTGATGTAACTCCCTATACTTATGGAACTAGTGCGGTTGGAGAATTAAATGGAGAATTTTATCCTTATATGTATGTGCCAATTATTCATAAAAATAGTCCATTGCCATTATCTAAAACTGAATTATTTTTTACAATGGTTGATAATCAGAAAATTATTGAGGTAAAAGTTTATCAAGGTGAAGATAAAGATGCTCTGAATAATATTCAAATTGGAGAATTTATAGTTGAAGGTCTAAGTGAAGCTCCAGCCAACAGCCCAATTTTATTAAAGTTAGAACTTGATTTAAATGGTATTCTAAGTGTATCAGCAATTGAGAAAACAACTGGTTTTAAAAAATCTATCACGATAGATAATGTTATTTCTCGATTTGAAGCAGATGAAATGCAACAAGCCAAAGAACGTATTCAAGAGATATTTGGTGAAAAAGTTGAAGAGGTCAGTGAAACTGACGAAGTAATTAAGCAGGCTAAGATTTTAATAGAAAAAGCGGAACAATTATTGGACAATGCTTCAACTGAAGATAAAGAAGATATAGTAGATATGATTGAAGCTATAAATGATGCTATTACCGCAGATAATTCTACAGTTTTAAATGAATCGATGGAACAATTATCTGATATAATTTATTATTTGGAATCATAATGGAACGTTGTGCAATTTGTAAAGGGCGTTTGCAAGAAAATATTTGTTCTCGTTGTGGAGCTGATTTAACAATGTTATTAACTATTGAACAACAAACAAATAACCAGTTAAATAATGCACTTATTCAATTAAGTAAGGGAAATTTAGAACAAGCTAAATTAGCAGTGGAAAAATCCTTACAATTAAAACGTGAACCATTGACAGTAGCATTATATGATTTTATCAATTCTTGTAAATAACGTTTTATGATTAAAAAAGTGATTTATCTTTAACTTAATTAAATTTAAAACAACCACTTATTTGATATTATTATAATCTATCCAAGGAGTAATATGAAAAAAATAATTTTATTAATACTAATGTTTGCATCATTGCAAGTTTATGCTAAAAATACTGCTTGGGTCTTGGAAATAGATGGAGCGATTGGCCCTGCTACTGCTGATTATATCAAACGTGGATTGGCTGATGCTCAGAATTCTGGTGTAAAATTAGTCATTTTAACAATAGATACTCCTGGAGGGCTTGATATCTCAATGCGAGAGATAGCACAGAACATTGTTGCTTCTTCAATTCCGGTTGTTACTTATGTAAGCCCTTCTAGTGCTAGAACTGCTAGTGCCAGTATTTATATTCTATATGCGAGTCATATTGCAGTAATGGCTCCAGGAACTAATTTGGGAACTGCGACTCCGGTACAAGTTGGTGTTACATCCGAAACTGAAGATAAAACTATGGCTAATAAAATTATCAATGATGCCGAAGCTTATTTGCTATCTTTGGCTCAAATGCACGAACGTAATCCTAAATTGGCTATAGAAATAGTACGCAATTCAGCCAGTTTGTCAGCTCAAGATGCTTTAGCAAAAGGAGTTATTGACCTAATTGCCGCTAATAAAACTGAATTACTAGCTAAAATAAATGCTAAATCAGTTAAGTTATTGGGTCAAGAACATCGTATTTTAACCGATGGCATCAAAGTTATAGTGATAGAACCTGATTGGCGAAATAAGATATTAACCATAATATCTAATCCAAATGTGGCTTATATCCTATTGTTGCTAGGTATATATGGAATATTTTTTGAGTTATCTAGCCCTGGCAGTATATTACCTGGAGTAGTGGGTGGTATTTCTATATTGCTTGCTTTATTTGCATTTCAAATTTTACCAGTTAATTTTTCTGGTATTGCACTGATTTTATTAGGTATTATATTTTTAATGGCAGAAGCATTTATTCCTAGTTTTGGTGCTTTAGGATTGGGTGGTTTAGTTGCATTCATCATTGGTTCAGTCATCTTAATTGATACCGAGGTACAGGATTACACCATTTCTCGGCCTCTTATTGGTGGCTTTGGTATAGTTACTGCTATTTTCTTCTTATGGGTATTAAAAGTATTTATTAGAACTCGTACTAAGCAAGCTTTAGGAGGCCACGAAGAAATGATAGGTGAAGAAGGTAAATGCTTAAGTAATAAAAATGGCAATTTACGGGTATTTGTTCACAGTGAAACTTGGAAAGCTGAGGCATTAATTCCAATAGAATCCGGCCAAAAAATAAAAGTAACCAAGATTGACGGCTTGATATTGACAGTTGAACTAGCTGATAATCCTTAAAGTATGGCAAAATTTAAAATTAAATCTAGTAATTTGGTAAATTTTAGTTTATTATAAGATTAACTTCTAAATCTGAACAATTTTTCATGTCTTCTACTCACATCATCATATTTTATACTTATGCTCTTAATGAGCAGATGATGTGCTGCCTGTCGCATTTGCTGCCCCCTTGGGGCGATAAATCATCACATTTGGCAAAGATTGTCTTTACAATCATAGCCTAAAATTCAAAACAACTTTTTTAACTTAGACTTTATACAGAATATTGGCAGTTTAACTTAAGCCTAAATTTTGTCTATTTTACATGTAATATCCTGTATAAAGTTAGCTTATTTTAAGGTTTAAATTATGACTGATAAACTCATTATTTTTGATACAACTTTACGTGATGGCGAACAAAGTCCAGGTGCTTCTATGACTAAAGACGAAAAAGTACGCATTGCCAAAGCGTTAGAAAAATTGAAAGTTGATGTGATTGAAGCTGGCTTTCCCATAGCTAGTCCCGGGGATTTTAAGGCGGTACAGGCAGTAGCGAATGTCATTAAAGATAGTACTGTATGTGGTTTAGCTCGAGCTTTGGACAAAGATATAAATAGAGCTGCTGAAGCTCTTAAATCTGCTAATTCATATAGAATTCATACTTTTATTGCGACTTCTCCAATCCATATGCAAATGAAGTTGAAAATGTCACCAGAGCAAGTATTAGAACAGGCAGTTAGAGCGGTTAAACTTGCCAGACAATATACTGATGATGTTGAATTTTCTCCAGAAGATGCTGGTCGTTCAGAGACTGATTTTTTATGTCGTATCATTGAAGCTGTAATAGATGCTGGGGCTAATACAATCAATATTCCTGATACTGTTGGTTATAATTTGCCAGACCGGTTTGGGAGCTTAATTGCCGAATTATTAGAACGAGTTCCAAATTCAGATAAAGCGATTTTCTCTGTCCATTGCCATAATGATTTAGGTTTAGCAGTAGCCAATTCTTTAGTAGCTGCCATGAATGGTGCTAGACAAATTGAATGTACTATTAATGGTTTAGGTGAAAGAGCTGGTAACGCATCGTTGGAAGAAGTAGTAATGGCAATAAAAACCAGACATGATGTTTTTCCTTGTCATACAGATTTAGATACTACTCAAATTATTAACTGTTCACATTTAGTATCTAATATTACTGGCTTTCCAGTGCAACCAAATAAAGCCATCGTAGGTGCTAATGCTTTTGCTCATGAGGCTGGGATTCATCAAGATGGAGTACTTAAACATCGGCAGACTTATGAAATTATGCGAGCTGAGGATGTTGGTTTGCGTGCTAATCGAATGGTATTAGGTAAACATTCCGGCCGGAATGCTTTCCGAGAACGATTAAAAAGTTTGAATATCGAACTTGAATCTGAAGAAGCTGTTAATACTGCTTTTAATCGTTTTAAAAATTTAGCTGATAAGAAGCACGAAATTTATGATGATGATTTACAAGCTATTGTAAGTGATACATTAAGTACTGAACATGAGCAACTTAAATTAGTAGCATTAAAAGTTTGTTCAGAAACTGGTGAAATGCCTCATGCCCAGATAACTATAAATGTGAATGGGGTAGAAAATATGTCAACTGCCAGTGGTGGTGGGCCAGTGGATGCTACTTTTAAAGCTATTGAAAACTTGATTGATAGTAAAGCTAAATTGCTAGTTTATTCAGTCAATAATGTAACTGACGGCACTGATTCTCAAGGTGAAGTTGGAGTACGTTTAGAGAAAGATGATAGTATTGTTAATGGGCAAGGTGCTGATACAGATATTATAATTGCTTCTGCTAAAGCTTACCTTAATGCTCTTAATAAATTGTTGAAACCAATAGAACGTAAATATCATCAAGCAGCACGTCAAGTGTAATTTATAGCATTTCCTGATTGGATGCGACCTCCCCCTAACTTAGGAGGAAAACTATAGTAGTTGCTTACTCCTCTCAATTAATAAGGGAGGAGTAGTAAAGGTTGCTTTCCATTTTAAAGACTCGTCTTAAGCTAGAAATTTTTTCTGGAAAAACAGCAGAATCAGTCTATCAAGTACTCAACAATATATTTAACCTGACTAGAATCAGTTTTAACAATTGATATTGATGAACAACTTGATGATAAATATGATATAGTAATTGGACGTTTGGAAAAATTGTTTTTAATGAATCCTGTATCAATAAGAGATAATCGAAAAGTTCCTCGAAAAAAACATTCTACACTTCATCAAGTTAATTATCTAATTGGCGATTACAAATTGTACCAAAGTAAAATAAAGGTAACTACCTACCATAGCAAATAAATGCTATTTAAGTTAAGGAAAAAATTTTTGTCATACCCACGAATAAATATTGTTCAAACACTTCTAATCCCAATTCATTTGCATATCTAAAAACACCTCTGGTATAATCCATATTTTATCGGAGAATTTTTATGCAAGAATTACAAGCTGTACACTATGGGGAAGTAGAATTAATCCCCGGAATAAAATGTGATGGATATGTTCTGTCTGATGGTACTGCCTGTCTTAGTGAAAATGGGGTTGCAAAACTTTTAGGAATACAACGTCCTGCTCTCAGACGCGTTGTACCTAAATGGCCTCCAAATACACTTAAACCGTTTGTTGGTAATGCTCCAAGCGTTGTACCTAAATTGATAAAAGTCATAGCTAAAAATAATCCTCATAAAGGTAGATATATTACTGTTTATGATAGCAACTTTATTGAATCTTTTATCCGTGGTTATGCGTTAGCATTGGCAAATGATGTTTTAAGACCAAATCAGATACATATTGGTAAAAGAAGTATAATCTTACAGTCAGTTCTTGTTATAACCGCCCTAGAATCCGCTATAAAACAAGCCTGTGGCCTAAATCCCAATATCCAAAAGATTGCCCAGAAGACTTATACAGATGTCGTAAAAATACTGAAAGATTTTAACTTTATCTGTTCTATCGAAGGTGATATTGCTACCAAGAAAGACATTGCCAAATTCACCGAACTCCCAATCAGCACCATCAATTACTACCTTAAAACCCATACCGATGCTATCAACACAATTCAACTAGACCTTCCAACCATAAGACAATCTGGTTCTACAGCTAATTGTGCTGTATAATGTTGGTTGTGTTGATAACTCCTCAGTTTTTGAACATGATTACACGGATTGAAAGATAAAAGAGAATTAAAATTTATAAAAAAACATAAGGTTATTGATGATAATGATTTTTTATAATATCTAATTAAATACTACTCAGTTAAATATCGGAGTTTGATTTAATTGAGCCTAATTAACTGATATTACGCACTACCTCCCTCCGACCTCTCCTTATATAATGAGGGAAGCAACTACTAGTTCCCCTCCTAAGTTAGGATGGGTTAGGGGAGGTTAGTAATCAAATTATTATAAATATCTCATTTTGTAAGTTTAAAAACTGTCCAAACTATTGTTACAAACCTACTTTCCATTAAAAATACTTCCATATTCATTGATTTACATATTGGACATTGGTTATTTTATCGTAATATTTAACCTCATAATTCCACTTGTTTAGGATTAGTTATAGCATTTCTCAATTGGATAGATTACACTAATATTAAATAAGTAATTGATATTTATTTTGAATTTAATTAAGAATTAAGAATTGCTATATAAACTTAAACTAAATTAAGACTCTAAAATAATGCTTACAAATTTAAATTACCAAATAGCCAAATTATCTAAAAAAATTCCTTTAAATCTTATAATCATAGTACCATTCGTGATCGAAATATTCGCGGTAGTTGGATTAACTGGCTGGTTATCGTTTCGTAATGGTCAGGAAGCTGTTGATGATTTATCTGGTCAATTACGCAGTGAAATTACAACTCGTATCCATCAGCACCTTGAAACTAATATAAAAATGCCACATAGGCTAAATCAGATAAATGTAGATTTTGTTAATATTGGTAAGTTAGATTTAACTGATCTAGAACATTTGAAACGATATTTATGGAAACAAATTCAACAATTTGATATGATTAGTTATGTTGGTATAGGCACTGAATCTGGTAAATATGTAGGAGTGCAATCATTTGATAACGATACTATTATTGCGGAAATTCGTGATAAAACTAATGAACTGGAAATTTGGTATACCGATGAAAATGCTAATAATACTACTCTCAGAAAAAAATTAACAAATTATGACCATCGTCAACAACCTTGGTATGTAAGTGCAACTGAAGCAGGAAAACCAGTGTGGAGTAAAGCATTTTTTTCTAGTCGTCGCACCACTTTATCAGTTAATCAACCTATTTATGATGCTCAAAATGACTTATTAGCTGTCACCACTACTGATGTTAATATTTTAGCAATCAGCCAGTTTTTAAGAATATTAAAAATCGGTCAAACTGGACAGTCCTTTATTATGGAATCATCTGGAATCATGGTAGCCAACTCAGTTCCAGATAACATTACTTCTAAACCAGCTAAAGAAGCAAAACTGTGGAAATCAGGGGCTACGGAAATTTTGAATAATAATGTTATTACAGATAATTACAATAATTCCGAACATATAAAAGCCGATGAAAGCACGGATATGTTAACTCGAGCAACTACTAATTATTTGATTCAATATTTTGGTGAACTTAGTAAGATAGAAGAAAAACAAAATCTTAATTTTATTTACGATAGGGACAATTACTTCTTACAAATAGTACCATTTAAAGACGAAATAGGATTAGATTGGTTGATAGTAGTTGTAGTGCCAGAAGCAGATTTTATGACTCATATTGACGCTAATATGTATTACACGATTTTATTATGTTTAGTCGCTCTGTTCGTAACTATTTTAATGGGAATCCTCACTTCTAAATGGATTATTCGACCATTATTGCATTTGAACACTGCCGCTACAGCTTTGGCTAGAGGAGAATGGCAACAACAAATAATAGAAGCTAAACGCAAAGATGAAATAGGAGAATTAGCCAAAACTTTCAGTAAAATGGCTCAACAATTACAAGAAGCGTTTACAACATTAGAAACCAAAAATGTCGACTTGCAACGTTTAGATAAATTAAAAGATGAGTTTTTAGCCAATACATCTCATGAATTACGCACTCCACTAAATGGAATCATTGGTATTGCAGAATCTTTAATTGATGGAGTAACTGGTAAATTATCTACTAATACTAACTCTGAATTATCTATGATAGTGGCAAGTGGCAGACGTTTATCTAATATAATCAATGATATTTTAGATTTTTCCAAACAGAAATATAAAAATATTGAATTACAATTAGAAGCTGTTGACATCAAAAAAGTGGCAGATATAGTACTCAGATTTTGTCATCCTTTGGTTGGTAATAAGGAATTACAACTAGTTAATGCTGTTCCTAATGACTTACCATTCGCAAATGCTGATGAAAATAGAGTACAGCAAATTCTCCATAATTTAGTTGGCAATGCGATTAAATTTACTAAAAGAGGAAGAGTTCAAATTTCGGCAGAAGTAAAACAGGATAATTTAAATATTATTATATCCGATACTGGGATTGGGATACCAACGGATAAAACTGCTCAAATATTTGAATCATTTGAACAAGGTGGCAATAAAGCTAGTAATACTGGTTTAGGTTTATCTATTTCTAATCAGTTGGTTTTATTACATAAAGGTAAAATTTGGGTAGAATCAACTTTAGGAATCGGTTCTAGATTTATTTTTACCTTGCCTATTTCTGATATTTCATTGGTAAATCAATCTGGTAAGGCTTCTTCGGCAACTATGCCAGTTTCTGAGATTTTGACTAGTGAAGTAATGGCAGAAATTCCTACTGGTAATTATTCTGATATCAGCATCATGATTGTCGACGATGAACCAATCAACTTACATGTATTGACGAATCATCTTGCTATGTATAAGTATAAAACTATTGAAGCAGCCTCTGGAACTGAAGCTTTAGATATTTTAGCACAGGGAACTATTCCTGATTTAATTTTATTGGATGTGATGATGCCACATATGACTGGCTATGAAGTTACTAAGAAAATTCGGGAAACTTGGGAAGCTAATGAACTACCAATTGTATTATTGACAGCTAAAAATCAGGTTGCAGATTTGGTGACTGGTTTAGAAATAGGAGCTAATGATTATTTAATTAAACCAATTGCTAAGAGCGAATTATTAGCTAGAATTAAAACTCATTTGCATATTAAACAGCTTAAAGAAGAGACTTTGCAATTAGCGGTTGAAAGTGAAAGAAGATTAACTCAATTTTTGGAAGCTATGCCAGTAGGAGTATTTGTAACAGATGCCAATGCAAATCCTTATTATGCCAATAAACGAGCTCAAAATTTATTAAATTCCGATTCAGATTCAAAAATAAAATTTCCTTCTCAAATGTATCTTGCAAATACCGAACAATTATATCCAGCTGAAAAACAACCTAATACTTTGGCATTACAAGGCAATAGTATAACAGTCGATGATATAGAAATTCACCAACAAGGCAAACAGATTCCAATAGAAGTATGGGCTAGTCCAATTTTTGATGAGAAAGGTGCTATCAGTTATGCGATGATGGCTTTCCAAGACATTACTGAACGCAAATTAGCGGAATTAGAACGAGAACAATTTAATACACAGTTAATCAAATTAAACAAGGAATTAGAAGATTATTCACATACTTTAGAAGATAAGGTGTCAGAGCGTACTTTTAAGTTGGAAGAAGCTAAAAAAGCAGCCGAGGACACATTGCAACAATTAAAAACTACTCAAGAACAATTAGTTGAAGCTGCTAAAATGTCAGAATTAGGTAATTTAGTAGCAGGAGTTGCTCATGAGATTAATACTCCAGTTGGAATTGGAGTTACGGCTGCTTCAAGATTAGAGACTTTAACTAAAGAATTGGTTAATTTATATAAAGACGGTAAGATGAAACGGGCTGATTTGGATAAATATTTAGATTCTACTCAGCAAGGTAGTAATTTAATTTTAAAAAATTTGATTCGAGCTGCTGATTTAATTCAGAGTTTTAAACAAGTTGCTGTTGATCAAGCTGGTGAACAACAACGTACTTTTAATTTGCACGAATATTTGCATGAGGTTTTAACTACGCTGCGACCAGAATTTAAACGAACTCAGCATCAAATAACGGTTGAATGTGATACAGATATAGTGTTATCTAGTTATCCTGGGGTGTTTTCGCAGATTATAACTAATTTTATAATGAACTCTTTGATTCATGGATTTAGGGATAAGTTGGAAGGACATATGAAAATTGTTGTCCTGCAAACTAATGATGAGTTGATATTGCGTTATTCTGATGATGGTAGGGGTATTCCTGTTGATATTGTGGGTAAAGTTTTTGACCCATTTTTTACCACTAATCGCCAAGGTGGTGGTAGTGGTTTGGGTATGCACATTGTGTATAATTTGGTTACTCATCAATTAAATGGCTTAATTCAATGTAAAAGCATAGTTGATGAAGGAACTACCTTTATCATATCTCTACCTAATTCTGCTATGTCTTGAGTTTTAATTCCTTAGGTCGTTTGGTGATGGTGGTGATATGTCTTTAACAGTTATAATAAAGCTTCCTAAATCATCAAAACTACCACAACGGCTTAAAGACATTTCTAGTCCTTGGAAGTTTCCATCTCGTGGTATTAAATGGCCAGTAAAATCTTCCTCGAAAGCATCTATTTTTATTTCTCCATCTAGCCCTAATTTTGAAGAAGCGTTTATTATACTCATGTTTGTTGTACCATATGGAATATTATCAAATCCAATATTTCCATCTCCATTATAAGGATATGAGTAACTACCTACCATAGCAATCAACAAATAAACAAAAGTATATACGAAAAAGTCAATAAATGATAAACTAATGAAAGAGTTACCAAACGACATAGAAAGCTTGAAAGAAATAATCAAAGAGCTGAAAAACTTAAGCATTTAGAAAAAGAAAATGCCAAGTTGCGTGGTCGTTTG
>JASFYV010000102.1:0-13019 GCA_045046925.1 Candidatus Marithrix sp.
CGTTTTGCACAACGCATTCACGAAAATCTATATATTTTTGCCATAATCACAATAGTATAACATCAAAAATACAATCTTTCAATTTAAATTGTACTATAGTTTTCGGATTGAATCTTAACCTGTAGGCTTCCATTATTTTTGAACGTAAATTTATTGAATATGCTTTCTCCATTTCCTATAAGCAATGGTTCGGACAGTTTTTATAACATATTGTTATTAAAGTAATTTTTAATTTCATATTAAAATAATAAAACATTTAAATTTCAATAAGTTATGATTTTGAATAAGCTTAGTTTTCAAAAACTGTCCGAACTATTGATAAGGTTAATTTTATAGATTCTTTATTTTAACTTTTTTTACTTCACAATATTATAATTGCTTCTTTTTGTATCTTATCTAATCAGGAAACGCTATAGTAAAGGCCTAATATCTATTGTTTCAATCCTAATTCCGGTTTTTACATTTTTTTCATTGAACTTATCCGATTAATAATGATCTAATTTAAAATAGATAGTTCTTTACAGCAATAAAAAAGTAGTGAAGTTGATATTATCATAGTCAATCAAATTGAAAAATGCTATAATAAATTTATTTATCAATTAGTTAAACATTTACTATGACTCGTCCTACTCAGGCTATTATTGATATCTCTGCTTTACAAGCTAATTTACTTCATGTAAAAAATCATGCTCCTCAGCAAAAAATAATGGCTGTAGTAAAGGCTAATGCTTATGGACATGGTGCAGTACGAATTGCTAATACAATTGCAAATGAGGTTGATGGTTTTGCAGTTTGTTGTTTGGAAGAAGCATTGCAATTACGTGATCTTCATATTGAACAACCAATTATTATCTTAGAGGGGTTTTTTCACCCTGACGAATTAGCAATAATTTCTAAACAAGATTTGCATATTGTTCTTAGCACAGCAACTCAGGTTAAGCAATTAACTAAAGCTAAATTGGATAAACCAATTAATGTTTGGTTAAAAGTTGACACAGGTATGCACCGTTTAGGTTTTACTCCTAAAGATACAGTATCAGTTTACCAATTAATTCAACAACATAATCAAATTGCTGCTCCAATTCGTTTAATGAGTCATCTTGCATGTGCAGATGATTTAAATAGCGATATTACTGAACAACAAGTCCAAATATTTAGTGAATTGGTTAACCATTTAAAAATAGAAGAAGCATCATTAGCTAATTCAGCTGGGATTTTAGGTTGGCCAACAACTCACTTTGATTGGGTTAGACCAGGTATTATGTTATATGGGGCATCGCCTTTTCCGAATATGATAGATGAAAAATTACAACCAGTGATGCAATTAAAATCTAGTTTAATTAGTGTCAAACGCTGTTATAAAGGAGATGCCGTTGGTTATGGAGCTACATGGGTTTGCCCACAGACTATGCCAGTTGGAGTAATTGCTATTGGTTATGCTGATGGTTATCCACGCCATGCTCCTATTGGTACTCCAATATTAGTAAATGGTAATCGAGTACCATTAATAGGCAGAGTATCCATGGATATGATAACCGTTGATTTGCGTAATCAACCTAATGCCAGAGTTGGTGATCCAGTATTATTGTGGGGAACTGGATTGCCAGCCGAAGAAATTGCCAGCTTATCTGGAACTATTGCGTATGAATTGTTCTGCAACTTAGGTGCTAGAGTAAAGAAATCATCATCTAGTAAATTATTATAACTATGCGACGTTTTTTCTTTCATAATTTTAGAGCTATATTCGCCTATACCTCTTGGATGCAACAACATTTTACCAAAGCTGGTGTATTAGTATTAGCTAGTTTGGTAGCAGCTGGAATATTTGGAGTGGATACTCGGCAGAATTTATCTTATCAATTATTTTCACTATTATTAATGCTAATGTTAATAGCTATTGTGAGTAGTTGGCGATTTCGGATTAATTTAACAGTACAGCGTGATTTACCTAAATTTGTTACTGTAGGTGACGATATAAGTTATCAAATAACCATATATAATCATACCAATAAAATCCAACAGAGTTTAATATTAAGAGATTATGCTAAACAACAATATCCTGATTTTACTACTTTTATTAATACTAAAGAGCCAGGTCATGAAACTAGGAATTGGTTTGATCGTTATGTAGGTTACCCACGTTGGATGTGGTTTATGCAATTAAGCAGAGGAATAGATATTCCAGAAAAAAATTTACCACCAATTCCACCATCTCATATCACAGTGCAGATGCAACTTAAGCCATTACGCAGAGGTTACATTTATTTAACTAAAATGACTTTTGCTCGTCCTGATCCATTTGGTTTATTTAATGCACTATATTTTGTCAATGCTAATGATAAATTACTAGTTTTACCAAAGCTTTATCCAATTTCTAAAATATCCTTGTCTGGGACTAGAAAATATCAACGAGGTGGAATTAATTTAGCGGTATCTGTTGGTGATGCTGAAGAATTTATTGCTTTACGTGAATATCGGCCTGGCGATCCATTACAACATATTCATTGGAAAAGTTGGGCTAAAACTGGTAAACCTATAGTAAAAGAATTTCAAGATGAGTTTTTTGTACGACAAGCTTTAATTTTAGATACATTTATCGATTTAAATTCTAAAGAATTGTTTGAGGCTGCTGTATCTATAGCTGCTTCGGTTGCCTGTAGTCCACGTAACCATGAGGTATTACTAGATTTGATGTTTGTTGGTACACAGGCTCATTGCTTTACTAGTGGTAGAGGCTTGGCAGATAATTTATTAGAAATCTTGGCTTGTGTAGAACCATGCCCAGATAAATCTTTGCAACAGTTATATCCATTAATTATGGAACATTCATCTTCTTTGAGCAGTTGTATTTGTGTGTTATTAAATTGGGATGTTGAAAGAAAAAATTTGATCAAAACATTACGAAATTCTGGAGTTACATTTTTAGCTATTGTAATAACTGATATAAAAATTGAAATTACTGATTATCCAGAAGTTCATATAGTAAATATTGAAAATATTGCTGCCGATTTGGCTAAGATATAGGAGTGCAAAATTTATTTTGAAATAGTCAATTTTTTGCACTCCAGCAATTTATAGTGTTTCCCGATTGAATTAAAAACAATCACCTCCACTGGATAAGGGGTGGACTTACTAAATCAAGAAATGCTATATATATCTTTGCGGTATGTTAATTTGCAGATTAAATATACTTAATTTCTAAAATTTCGTATTCCTTATTACCACCAGGAGCTTGCACAACAGCAATGTCTCCTTCTTCCTTACTTATTAAAGCTCGAGCAATAGGAGAACTTATTGAAATCCGATTCACCTTAATATCAGCTTCATCATCACCAACTATTTGATAGGTTATTTCCTGCTCAGTTTCAATATTCATTAAATCTACAGTGGCACCAAATACTATCTTACCATTAGCTTTAACTTTTTTAATGTCAATAATTTCAGCAGTAGCTAATTTGCTTTCTAACTCAAGAATACGTCCTTCAATAAAACTTTGTTGTTCACGAGCTGCATGGTATTCGGCGTTTTCTTTTAAATCACCAAGCTCACGAGCCTCAGAGATAGCCTGAATAATTTTTACTCGTTCTACACTTTTTAAATTACGCAATTCATCACGTAGATTTTGGGCACCCTGAGCTGTTATGGGAGTTTTTTTCATGTATTACCTTCTTGGTGTAAATCTTGTAAACGGTTAACTTCAGTGGCATCTAAAGTTTTTAGTGCCAACATTGTCGCTCTTGCTCCAGCAATAGTAGTTGTATAACTTACTTTATGCTGTAATGCAGTGCGGCGAATGGTAAAAGAATCAGATATTGTCTGCTTGCCTTCTGTAGTATTGACAATAAAACTGATTTCATCATTCTTGATTCGATCAACTATATGTGGTCGGCCTTCAGTTACTTTGTTGACTACAGTACAATCAATATCAGCTTGATGTAAAGCCTGGGCTGTACCTCTAGTCGCTATTAATTCAAATCCTAAATTACTTAGTTCCCTAGCAATATCTATGGTAGCTGGTTTATCAACATCACGTACACTTAAAAAAGCTAGTCCTGAAGTTGGTAAAATACTGCCAGCCGCCATCTGAGATTTTGCAAAAGCTTCTCCAAAAGTACGCCCAACTCCCATTACTTCACCAGTTGACTTCATTTCTGGACTCAATAGAGGATCAACTCCAGAAAATTTTGCAAATGGAAACACTGCTTCCTTAACTGAATAATAACTAGGGATACATTCTTGAGTAAAACCTTGAGATTCCAAACTGTTTCCTACCATACAACGAACCGCTATACGAGCTAAGGATAAGCCAGTAGCTTTGGATACAAAAGGTACAGTACGTGAAGCACGGGGATTTACTTCTAAGACATAAATAGCTTGATTTTGAATAGCAAATTGGGCATTTACCAATCCGACTACATTTAAAGCAGTCGCCATCCTAGCCATTTGTTCGCGTAATTGATCTTGTATCATAGCAGATAAAGCATAAGGTGGCAAGGAACAAGCAGAATCTCCAGAATGAATTCCAGCTTGTTCAATATGTTCCATGATGCCACCTATTAATACATTTTCTCCGTCACAAATAGCATCAATGTCAACTTCGATTGCATTATCTAAGAAATGATCTAATAAAATTGGTGATTCATTTGATACAGCTACTGCTTTGTGCATATAATTGCGTAAATCATCCTGATTATAAACAATCTCCATTGCTCGACCACCCAAAACATAAGAAGGCCGTACTACTATTGGATAGCCAATTTCACCTGCTAAAAGAAGAGCTTCTTCAGTATTACGGGCTATACGATTTGGTGGTTGTTGTAAACCTAGCCGCATAACTAATTGCTGGAAACGTTCTCGATCTTCAGCCAAATCAATGGAATCTGGGCTAGTACCAATCATTGGTACTCCAGCAGTTTCTAAAGCTTGGGCTAATTTTAATGGAGTCTGTCCACCGTATTGAACAATAACTCCTTTAGGTTGCTCTATATCTACTATTTCTAATATATCTTCTAAGGTCAATGGTTCAAAATATAGCCGATCTGAAGTATCGTAATCAGTGGATACAGTTTCTGGATTACAATTAACCATAATGGTTTCATAGCCATCTTCTCGTAAGGCTAAAGATGCTTGCACACAACAATAATCAAATTCAATTCCTTGGCCAATTCGATTAGGCCCACCGCCTAAAATTATAATTTTCTCTCGTTGAGTTGGCAGAGCTTCACACTCTTCTTCATAAGTTGAGTACATATAAGCAGTACTAGCGGCAAATTCACCGGCACAAGAATCTACTCGTTTATAAACTGGCCGAATATTAAACTTATGACGTAAGTTTCTAACTGCAATTTCTTTAGTACCTAATAGTTTAGCTAATCGTCGGTCAGAAAAACCTTTACGTTTTAAATTCCGCATTCTTTCCGCAGTCATATTCTCCAAACAACCAATACATAAACTAGCTTCTTCATCAACCAAATCAATTAATTGGATTAAAAACCATTTGTCAATAAAGGTTAAATCATATACATCATCCAATGACCAACCATTGCGAAATGCTTCAGCAATATACCATAGTCGTTCTGGACCTGGAGTTTGTAATTTTAACTGCAAGCTTTCATTTTTGGCAATTACTGGCTCATCTAGCCCATAAACTCCAGTTTCCAAACCTCGTAATGCTTTCTGCAAAGACTCCTGAAAAGTTCGCCCAATCGCCATTACTTCACCCACTGATTTCATTTGGGTAGTTAAAATGGGTTCAGTCTGAGGAAATTTTTCAAAGGTAAAACGAGGAACTTTGGTTACTACATAATCAATTGTTGGTTCAAATGAAGCTGGAGTGGCACCGCCAGTAATTTCATTATCTAATTCGTCTAAGGTATAACCAACTGCCAGTTTAGCAGCAACTCTAGCAATCGGAAATCCAGTTGCTTTAGAAGCTAATGCTGAGGAACGAGATACCCGTGGATTCATCTCAATTATAATCAGCTTACCATTTTTAGGGTTAACCGCAAATTGAACATTAGAACCACCAGTATCAACTCCAATCTCACGCAACACCGCTATCGAAGCATTTCGCATAATCTGATATTCTTTATCAGTCAAAGTTTGAATTGGAGCTACTGTAATGGAATCACCCGTATGAATTCCCATTGGATCAAAGTTTTCGATAGAGCAGACGATAATACAGTTATCTTTATGATCCCGCACTACTTCCATTTCATACTCTTTCCAACCAATGACCGATTCTTCAATCAACAATTCATTAGTGGGTGATAAATCTAAACCTCGCTCACAAATATTAGAAAATTCTTTGCGATTATAGGCAATTCCACCACCACTGCCACCCATGGTAAAAGATGGTCGTACGATAATTGGAAAGCCTATCTTACTTTGTGCATCAAATGCTTCTTCCATATTATGGGCAATATAAGAATTTGGCATTTGCAAACCAATATTTTGCATGGCTGTCCGAAATTTTTCTCTATTTTCGGCTTTTTCAATTGCTTTGCTAGTTGCTCCAATCATTTCTACATTAAATTTAGCTAATATTCCTTCTCTTTCTAAATCCAATGCACAGTTGAGTGCAGTTTGACCACCCATAGTTGGTAACAAGGCATCTGGTTTTTCTCGTTCAATAATTTTAGCAACTGTCTGCCATTGAATTGGCTCAATATAAGTTGCATCTGCCATTTCTGGATCAGTCATAATAGTCGCTGGATTGGAATTGACTAAAATGATCCGATAGCCTTCTTCTTTTAATGCTTTACAGGCTTGAGTTCCAGAATAGTCAAATTCACAGGCTTGACCAATTATAATTGGCCCAGCTCCAATAATTAAAATACTTTTTAAATCAGTACGTTTCATTTTTTATTTTTAAAAGGTCGACTAAGGAATTTTATCATAATTAGATTTATAGTTTCCAGATTTATTGAACTGGATTTAGTGTTAAAAACTCTTATTGTAAGGATATCTATGATATTAAATCTATTTAATAGTTATTATTTTATCATGTTATTGGGATTCATTTATATGTTGGAACAAGATTATGTTAATTCTTAATTATGAATGCTTAATTCTTAATTAAATTCAACAACAGCATTAATTATTTAGTATATTACTGTAACTAAAGTTACGCAGATTGTGTAGTATTTCAAATACAACCCCCTATTCACCTCATTAAGTAAGGAGGAGACACAGGTGGCGGTTCGGGAAATGCTAAGATTATAATCTTATTAATGCGTAAATTCTAACATTATTTATTGGCATTCTCTAAAAATTAAAGAATTACACTTGGTACATATTTTTCTATCCAAACGTTGATAAATTGAAGCAATTGCCTGAGCTTTAGTATCAAAAAAGTTATTATTACCAATTTGTTTTATAAAACTTGATTTAGCGGCAAATTCATAAACAGAGGCTTTTAAATCAACAAAATACAATCCTCCATTTAATTTTTTGAGGCGATTATTTTCTGATACTAAAGCTGCTGCACCAGCTAAATCTATAAAGTTTATGCCACTTGCAACAATCAGTATATGATTAATTTTTTCATTGTCTGAGATATCGGCAATATGTTTCTGAATATGAGCAATTGAACCAAAATAAATCGACATATCTATTCTGATAATTTTAAATTGTGGGCATTGCTCTAATGGTTTTTTTTGAATATTTATTAGCTTTCTTGATTTAATATCAGTTGAATTATCAAGTGCTAATGTAGGAATGCTTGGAGTTGAGGTTTTAGCTAAAAATAAAATTAGTGATAGCAAAACACCTAGATAGATAGCAAATTCAAGCTCAAGAAACAAAGTGGCAAAAAATGTAGTCAATAAAATTGCTGATTCAGATTTGCTAAATTTTAAAACTTGAGAAATATGATGAAAATCAATCAAATTATATGCTACTAATAGAATAATACCACCCATTGCTGCGATAGGAAGATATGCGGTTAAAGGTGCAATGAGTAGCACGATAGCCATTAAAAATATTGCTGCAAAAATAGCTGAAAATGGTGTTTTAGCCCCTGATTCATAATTTAAACCGGAGCGAGTAAATGAACCAGAACCAGCGTAACTAGACATAAAACTACCAAACATATTTGACATGCCTTGACCAATAAATTCCTGATTAGAATTAATCCTTTGATTAGATTTGGTAGCGATTGCTCGGCTGATTGATACTGCTTCTATTAAACCTAATAATGCAATTACAAATGCTTCTGGAGCCAGCATTTTTATTGTAGCAAAAGAAAAATCCGGTATTAATAAAGGTGGTAACTGAGCTGGAATTTCTCCGACAAGTTTTATGCCAGTAGTAAAATTTTGCAAATAAATAGCAACGACACTACCAACAACCATACCAATCAATAAGTTGGGTAGTTTAGGTAGTATTTTTTTAAAAATAATGGCAGTCATTAGTGTGATTAAAGCTATAACAAACAGATAACCGTTTAATTCTGGTAGGCCAGAAAATAAATCTAACCAGGTATGTAAAAATGACTCTCCTTTAGGAACAAAAATTCCGGTAATATGCTTCATTTGACTAGTAGCAATTAGAATAGCTGCTCCAGCAGTAAAACCAATAACAACAGTATGTGACACAAAATTAACTAGCGATCCTAAGCGAGCAAGACCAAAAGCCAATTGATATACTCCGGCAAGAAATGTAAGAGTGAGTGCAATGGAAATAAATTCTGGTGAGCCGGGGGCAGCATGGTTACTAACTGCTGAGAAAACTACAATAGAAATAGCGGTTGTAGGCCCTGAAACTAAGTGAAATGATGAACCAAATAAAGCGGCAATAATAGGTGTGACCATTGCGGTATAAAGACCGTATTCTGGTGGTAAACCAGCAATTGTTGCAAATGCAACTCCTTGTGGTAGAACTATAACAGCACCTGTTAAGCCAGCAATTAAATCTGCTTTGATACTGTCTTTGGTTATCAGTTTAAACCAAACGATGAATGGGAATATTGACTCTAATTTCATACATTTCCTATGGTATTTTTTACAACAACTTCTAATTATAACATTGCTAAATTTATAAATGAAAAAAACTGGTAGATTATAACGTTTCCCATTTACCACCTAGTCCCCTCCTTTTAAGGATCAATACCATTAAGTTAATGGCAGCAGGTCTGCCCCTACATAATATATTTCAATATTGTAGGGGCGAACCTATGTGTTCGCCCTGCTTAACTTAATGGCATTGGGGATTAGTTATATTTAACTGAATCGTGAAATACTATAATTAAGAAATAATCAGAACTTTAAAATAAGGAAAAATTATGAAACAAATCATACTATTAATTCTGTTTTTTGCTGTAAATATTAGCTATGCTCAAGATACTATAAGTATTATCGGAGTTGGTGATATTATGTTGGGAACTAATTATCCATCAACTCAATATTTACCAGTGAACAAAGGTAAAAACTTATTAAAAACATTGAATAGTACTTTGCAAGATGCTGATATTACATTTGGTAATTTGGAAGGCACAATTCTTAATAGTGGTTCGACGATTAAAAATTGTAAAAATTGTTATGCGTTTCGGATGCCAGAATATTTAGCAGATAATTTAGTTACAGCTGGTTTTGATGTTATGAGTGTAGCTAATAATCATATTCGAGATTTTGGCCAAAAAGGTATTAAAAATACTCTCAAGATTTTAGATAATTTGGGAATTGAATCTGCTGGTTTGGCTAAACAACGTCCAACTGCTAGTTTTACTAAAAATGGTATTAAATATGGATTTGCTGCATTTGCTCCTAATATTGGCACAGTGGATATTCGAGATATTGCCAATGCCAAGCGAATTGTTAGACAGTTAACGGCTACCAATGATATTGTGATAGTATCATTTCATGGTGGAGCAGAAGGTGCTAAAAATCAGCATGTTAGAAATAAATCAGAACGATTTTATGGTGAAAACAGAGGCAATGTATATAAATTTTCCCATGCAGTTATCGATGCTGGAGCTGATATAGTATTTGGGCATGGACCACATGTAACTAGAGCAATTGAAGTTTATAAAAATCGCTTCATCGCCTACAGTTTAGGAAATTTTTGTACTTATGGACGGTTTAATTTACGTGGGGTAACAGGTGTAGCTCCAATTATAAAAGTTAATATAGATAAAAAAGATGGTAGTTTTATAAATGCTAAAATAACTTCAATTAAGCAAATAAAAAATCAAAAAGTAGTTCATGATCCAAATGGGCAAGCTCTTAATTTAATTCGTAAACTTACTAAATCAGATGGTTTTTTGAAGAATATTAGAATTGGAACGGATGGTTGGGTTAGGAGGTTGTAAGTACTGAAGCATAAGTTTTATTACTTTTTAGAATCCAAATTGTAGAGACAAGGCATGCCTTGTCTCTACGTTATACGATAATTTATGCTTCAGTATATATTTAATATAATTTTAATGCTTCTCCTTGTATCAATATTATAGAGCTTGTTTTTTAAACTGAAAAATTATATAATACGGCATTGGAGAGGTACCGAAGCGGTCATAACGGCACCGACTCGAAATCGGATGGTCTTTAATTAGGCACGCGGGTTCGAACCCCGCCTTCTCCGCCAATCTTAAAAAGATGGATTATAGCCTGGTAATTCAGTTATATTTACTTCATCCAATTGTTTTTGTAATAAAAATTTCTTGGCATATTTTAGATAAACCTTTTGGTGAATAAAGATATCAAATAAATCAGGATCAATATGATTGGATTGCTTCTCTTTGCCTAAAATAGTTAAAGCTAAAGACAATGGCATCGCTTCTTTATAAGGTCGATCTCTTGCAGTAAGTGCTTCAAATATATCAGCAAGTCCCATTATTCTAGCTTGAACTGACATTTGTTCACCAGTTAAGCCTTTTGGATAACCACTTCCATCTACATGTTCATGATGGCCACCTGCATATTCTGGTACATTTTTTAAGTACTTAGGATAAGGTAAAGTATCTAACATATTTATGGAAACGTTAATATGAGAGTTAATTATCTTACGTTCCGCTGGATTTAAAGTACCTTTAGTAATATTAAGATTTTCCAATTCCTCTTCTGATAATAAGTAGCTTTCTTTACCATCCGGCATGGTTAAACGATGCTGGGCAATATGCAATACTCGTTCTTTCCATTCATAAGACATGAATTCTCCACCTTTATTACAACGATGTAAAAAATCTCGCTCTTCATCTAATTCAGCAAATTTTTTAGCCAGTTTTGCTTCCAAATCATCTGTATTAGAATTTAACTGTTCACGTAATAGAGCAATTTCAGCATCACGTTTAAGTATTTCAAATCTAGCATCTACGAGATGAATACGATCAAAAATTGTTTCCAGTTTAGTCGATTTATCTATAACAAATTCTGGAGTAGTAATTTTGCCACAGTCATGCAGCCAACCAGCGACTTTCAATTCATAATAATCTTCCTCATTCATTACAAATTCTTTTAATGGCCCATTATTTGTGTTATTAACAGCATCTGCCAACATCAAAGTTAGTTCCGAAACTCGTCGACAATGGCCACCAGTATAAGGAGATTTATCATCAATAGCAGTAGCAATCAATTCAATTAATGACTCAAATAAATGCCGTTGATCATTAAGTAAACGTTGATTGACTAAAGACATAGCTGCTTGAGACGCTAGTGATTCTACCAGTTCTTGTTCAGCCGTTCCAAAGATGGTAATTTCTTTAGTTATTGGATTTAACGCATTGATTAACTGCAATACTCCAATTACCTCTCCATCATTGTTTTTCATTGGTACGGTTAAGAAAGATTTGGAATGATAACCAGATTGTCTATCAAAAGCCTGTGTGCCAGAAAATTCAAATTCAGTATCCGCATAAGCATCTGGAATATTAATAGTTTTTCCTTTAACAGCCGCACACACAGCTACTTTATCCAGATTTGGTTCTCCATTTTTTTCGTATAGAGATAATGGTGGTAAAATGACAGGGATACCACTAGTTCCACCCGTGTGTAAATTTAGAGTGTCATTTAACATGATTTCAAATTTTAGTTTATTGTCATCAGTGCGAGTATATAAAGTTCCTCCATCAGCCACTGCAATTTTTTTAGCTTCCTGAAGTATCATTTCTAACAATCGAGTAGTATCTTTTTCAGCAGAAAGAGCAATACTAACTTTAAGTAAAGATTTAAGACGAGAAAAATGATCCAACATTTGGTCTTGTTTGATTTCTTGTTCTACCATATATCATACTCCAAGATGAGAAAATGGTTCTGTTTAAAAATATTTTTTAAGATGGTGAACAATGGTAAATCAATTACCAATTCTACCGTTAAACTAAGCCCAACAAGTCGCCCTGTTGAACTCGTCTTCAAAACGGTACGTGAGGCTTTCACCTCATACCGCTCCTCTCTATTATAGTGTTGTCTTACCAACGTCACAATTTAGCATTTTTGAATGCTACCATCCGTACGGGTTTTCACGTCGTGGCAGTGGCGATGCAACACTTGCAAGTTTGATATTGCTTCATCACCTCCACGGCTCTTAGGTATGATGTGATCAAGCTCCATTATGGAATCATGTTTGAATATCTGTTCACAATGTTTGCATCTAAACTTCTGTTTTACCAGACATGTTTCTTTCCTAGTTTTTTTGCCTGTTCATCAATACTCGTTTATTCCAATATTCTGCTTGTCCATCAAACACATGATGCTCACCTTTGATTTTGATATGTCTTACGATCTTTGTACTAGCCATATTGTATAGTTCGTAGTCATCGGTCTTAAAAACCCACTTCCTATTACCTACTTTATGCCAATACTTAGATCCAATCCATACTTTGCCTTTTGAACTATGTCTCTTTACTGATATTTTGTAAACGGTCAACATGATTTTGACATGATTGCCAATCTATTGACCTCCATGCCTCCCCAAGTTGTTGTTTTCTATTCAACTTAGGAAAGCATTCTGTAATACTAAATACTTTCTATTGGAATCTCCATTTATAAATTAACATTCATTCTATATACAGTGAGTAAGTTGGCATA
>JASFYV010000103.1:0-8924 GCA_045046925.1 Candidatus Marithrix sp.
GGGAATATCAAATACTTGCCTATTTTTAACCGTTTCATGTTTATCTTTTCCTGTGAAAGTGCGTCCACAACATTTGCTCTGGTAAATGGATTTCTACATGATCTGGCTTGGATACTTTCTTTATGACTTACCACCACGAGGGTGTTTTACGTCTTTGGGGATTCCTGGTCGTCTTATCCATTGCTGTAAACACGGATAAACCACCAATAGTAGAACTATCATAAACAGTAATTTCTTTACAGTTAGTGGGTATTTTCGTACTTCATCAAGGAGTAACACTTACGCACGTCTACAAACTGTCATATTAACTGCTCGAAAACAAGGTCATATATTAAGTTTATAGGTAGTTACAAATTTTGAATGAAAGTAGATATAATTTCATTAAATAATTTGCAAACTATAAAAATTATCAAGCAAATAAGTTAGACGCAAATATTGTGAACGTACTTAAAAATGCTCAATATGACATACTTTTTTTAATAAAACGATTGCTTTTAAAAGCGAACACCTAACTAATTGATGGTATCATTTTAAGGTTAGTAACGCAACCAACTGTTTCTAATATTATTTAGTAATAAAATTATATACTCCATCCCAATCCTTTTTTGGTGGATTTTTAATGAAATATTTTATTCTGGCTAAATACATTTTATATAATGCACAACTAGGATTTTTTTTACTTAGTTCAATGAAAAATTCTATTGCGATATCCCAACTTTGTTGTTGATAATATCTAAGAGCTAGTTTATAATAATTAATTTCTAGTGCTAAAGTTTCATCTATTTGATTTAATAAAGTAATTGGTTCAAAAATAGACACAGGTTGCTCTTTGCCTTTTACTCTTACTTTATCCAATTCCCGATAAAAATACTCTGGTGCAGCTTTACAAGTTGTTTCACTAACAATTAATTTTACTCCATATTGTTTAGTCAAACCTTCTAATCGAGAGCCTAAATTAACTGCATCACCCAATACTGTGTATGCCATACGAAATTGTGAACCCATATTACCTACATTCATAATACCAGTGTTTAGTCCAATCCCAATATCAATCTCTGGCCATCCTTTGAGTCTAAACTGTATTTGCAAATCTTGCAGACGTTTTAGCATTTGCATCGCAGCATCTAATGCGTAACGAGCATGTTTTGGTTCATGTAATGGAGCTCCCCAAAATGCCATAATCGCATCGCCCATATATTTATCAATAGTCCCTCTATATTCATGAATAGAATGAGTCATAGGAGTTAAATATTCATTCATTAATAGTGATAGTTCTTTGGGTTCTAAATTTTCAGAAAGATTAGTAAAACCTCGTACATCAGAAAATAGTACTGTCATTTCTCTGCTTTCACCTTCCATAGTAAAATCATTGCCAAGATTTTTACTCATTTCATCGACTAATTCTATAGGTACATATTGGCCAAATAGAGCAGCTAAATAACGTTTATTAGTTGATTCTATAAAATATCCATATGACATATTAAATATAAATTGAGTTAAAATCAATAACATGGAAGTTGCTAATGGAAATACTAAATTTTGAGTATTCCAAAAAACTATATTTACTATAACAATAAGCCCTGCTAAACTTAAAGTTATACCTGTTGCCATTAAAGGAGAGCATAATGGTAATAAACTGACCATTATCACACTTATCAATATTAATAATAATATTTCGATAACATTTTCATAGTTACTTCTAAATTTAAAGTTATTATCCAATATCCCAGTAATTAGATTAGCGTGAATTTCTATTTCTGGATATAAATTACCAACTGGAGTCGCTACCAAATCAGATAAACCTTGAGCGGTAGTACCAAGTAATACTATTTTATCCTTCAAGATATTAGGATTTTGAATGCGATTATGTATAACATCAGTAGCTGAAATATAGGTAAAATTATTTCGCTTACCGTTATATGGAATTAAAGCTTGTAAATATTCATCAGTAGGAATTGTAGATTTGGCAATTTGTAAGGATGTAGATGATTTAAAACTTAGATTTTTTGCTTGTAATACTATTCTGGCTACTGCTAAAGATAATGCTTCATACAATTGCTCCTTATAACCATATAACATAGGAACTCGTCGTACTATACCATCCATATCTGGTTCCATGGCAAAATGACCACCACTCATTGCATTAATTTGAAATTGAGCCAAATTAGCAACATAGCCATCAGCTACTTTATAATTTAATTGTTCAAGCTCTTTAAAATTAAAAACTGGGGAAGGTAATTTGCCAGCCTTACTATCATGCTCATTAGTAAAAGTATAACCTAGTACAATTCGCCGATTAGCAAGGCTATTTGCAAATAACTTATCATAATCTAATTTTTTTTCCAGTTTTGCAAGAGTTTGTAAAAATATTGGAGCTTCTTTTAATGGACCTTGAGCTAAATTGCGTAATTTGGTTAAGCCAGAACTATCATCTGGTTCAACAAATACAACATCCATACCTAATATATCAATTTGGTAAGTATCAAATAACTGTTCAATTAGATTTGCTACCACAGAACGATTCCAAGGCCAACGTCCTATTTCGCTTAAACTACGTTCATCAATATCTATGATTACTATACGATCATCTTTGGTATTAGGCATAGTCAATTCTAATCTAACATCATATGCGGTATGTTCTAAAGCATCAATAAATTCCCATTCAATAGTTTTAGTAGTGTGTAAAATAAAAAATAATAATATAGCTGAGCTAAACAACAACCGTGATAAATGCCGCATAGCAATTGACATAACGAATTACCTTTAATCATTGGAACCTATTCCTCTGATTAAAATAATCATTATTTGAGGAATAAGCCTAGTTAAATAATTGAGATAATGCTGTTCCAGGATCATCTGCTGTCATGAAAGCTTCACCGATTAAGAACGTATGTACACCAACATCACTTAACAAGGCAATATCTTCATGGGTATGGATACCACTTTCACTAACTACAATATGTTTTTTAGGAATTTGATCTAATAAATCTAAAGTAGTTTTTATATTAGTATCAAAAGTTTCTAAATTGCGATTATTAATACCTATCAGACGTGCATTAATTGATAAAGCTCGATCTAATTCTATTTGATTATGTACTTCTACGAGTATGTCCATTCCCAAGTGAGTTGCTAAATCAGCCAAATCTTGTAGTTTTGCATCGTCTAGTATAGCTACTATAAGCAAGATACAGTCCGCTCCAGTCACTCGTGCTTCATATACTTGATAAGCATCTATAATAAAATCCTTACGCAAAATTGGAAGCGGACATATTTCATGTACTTGGGATAAATATTCATTAGACCCATGAAAAAATTTCTCATCAGTAAGAATTGATAAACAGGCAGCACCATTTTGTTCATAGCTTTTTGCGATTGCAATTGGATCAAAATCAGTTCGTAATATTCCTTTGCTTGGTGAGGCTTTTTTAATTTCGGCTATAATAGCAGGCTGTTGAAATTGTAAACGTGCATTGATCGCTTCAATAAATCCTCGTGTTGTTGGACAACTATAAATTAAATTACTAAGAGTTCGCAATGGCATTCGTTTGGCACTATTTTTAACTTCTATTTTTTTATGCTGAATTATTTGTTGTAAAATATTAGGAGTTTGATTCATGATAGCTGGTTAATTGTTTATATGTATGAGAAGATTATATCTCAAAAGGTAGTAAAATTAGATAATTTAATTATTAAAAATCTTAATTTATTAGAAGCTATGTTATATAATTATTAATCTATATATAAAATAATATCTTATAGCATTTCCCGTTTACCTCCTATATCCCACCCTAAACTAGGAGAGGAACAAAGGAGGTTGGTATTTACTAAATTGAGAAATGTTATAACATTATATTACAACTTTTTTAGGTATTTCTAATTTGAATAATAACATTTCTTATCAAGTAAAAATATTGTTGAAATTAGCTGCAAATAATAAAAGCAGTAAAATTTATACGATTCTAAACAATCTTAATGGTAGTACTACCTTTAAAGGCAATGTTTTTGAAAATTTTTTAGCAGAATTATATAAAAAAATCGGTTGGGATACTAAAGTTATTGGGGGGAAAAATGATAAAGGAGCTGATATTTTATTGTTTAATTCTAAGCAAAAAGTACATGCTATAATCCAAGCAAAAAATACTAAAAGACCAGTCCCAAAAAAGGAAATGGTAAATGAATGTGATAATTTTATTGGAATTTATAACTCTTTGGGGGCTGCTAAAAAGTATGCTTGTGATACTTTGATAATTTTTTCATTGAATGGTTATACTAAAGGAGCTTGGAATTACGATTATCCAGCTACTCATAAAATTTTTCGGTATGAATGGTCTTATATTGAAAGTTTAATTCAACTTTATTCAAATAATTTCCCAAAATTTAAGAAAAAAAGTCTTCCTAAGAAATCTAAAAAAATACTTATTCCAATCATAATATTAATATTTTTTATTTATCTAAAATTTTCTAATTCCAATAATTTTCCAACTATGTTAACTACCGACATGCTTACTAAATTAAATCATACTTCTTTTAGTTCATTATTAAAACAAGATTGTAAAAGGCTTAATTATCCACTTTTAAATTGTAGAAAACAATTAGTATATAAATATGCCCAAGTTTATGGTTCTTTGCAAGAAGGGCTTATTGTTTATTTTTGTGGGCCAACTAATTTTAAAAATAGGAGTTGTGGTAATTATGGTAAAAAAATGGCTAATTATATTGTTGGGAAGTGAGAGGTCACTGTAATTTAGCAGATTGATTGAAAATTAGAAAGGATGAAAAGTTTTTTGATATAAAAAATGTATAAGTATATTTGATAAGATATCAACCGTAGTTAATATCTTATCATGATTTTACACTATAAATACTTTAGGTATTGTTGGTGTCTGTTGCGTCAGTTTCTGCTTCAGTTTCATCTGTTGCTTCAGTTTCAGCTTCAGTTTCATCTGTTGCTTCAGTTTCAGCTTCAGTTTCTGCTTCAGTTTCTGCTTCAGTTTCATCTGTTGCTTCAGTTTCATCTGTTGCTTCAGTTTCAGCTTCAGTTTCATCTGTTGCTTCAGTTTCAGCTTCAGTTTCATCTGTTGCTTCAGTTTCTGCTTCAGTTTCATCTGTTGCTTCAGTTTCATCTGTTGCTTCAGTTTCATCTGTTACTTCAGTTTCATCTGTTGCTTCAGTTTCAGCTTCAGTTTCATCTGTTGCTTCAGTTTCAGCTTCAGTTTCATCTGTTGCTTCAGTTTCAGCTTCAGTTTCGTCTGTTGCTTCAGTTTCAGCTTCAGTTTCATCTGTTGCTTCAGTTTCAGCTTCAGTTTCATCTGTTACTTCAGTTTCATCTGTTGCTTCAGTTTCGTCTTCTGGAGCTTCACCTAATATATCGACATCTAAAATTTGCCCATCAACTTCTAAAGCAAAATCAGAATCATTTTCAGATTCTTGAAGTTCACTGGTTTCTCCAGTACCATCTTCATCAGCTTCAAAATCTGCTGGGGTGATTTTATACAGCATTCCATCAACTACAATTGTAGCTGTACCATCAGCCATATATACTGGTTCTATGCTTAAACCAAATCCAGTTAAAATAGCACTCATGAATAAATTTCTTGGTGGCATTGCTGGATATATTTCTTGCATAGTTCCATTTGAATATACTATAACACCAGTTCTACCAAATAGATTTACACCAACTGACATAGTAACTGGTGCTGGTACTACAAATGGACTGAACATAGCACCCATTCTACTTAATCCAGGTGGGGTGAAATTAACCGCACCATATCTGCCTCTCTTCTTAATACTGCCTCTACCGCCTATAGCATTAGAGAACATATTCCATCTAGGAGCAGGTCTTAAAATAGTTCGAGTCACAATTGATGTTGATACATAGAATCCGTCAACTATACTTACACCTAATGTTGCTCCTTCTGGAGTTGATGTAACATCATCTTCACCAACGGAAACAGAAGCATCTACATCACCAGCTGTTATATCTAAATTTCCAGTTTCATTTTGTTCAACAACTACATCAGTACCTAGCTCTTCTTCCAGAGTTTCATCAATTTGTTCTACTATTGGTGTTCCTTCATCATTAGATTCAGTTAAATCAGGAATTTCTCCATCACCTAAATCAACATCATCAGGAACATCTGGTTCTATAGCAGGTAAATCTAATGTTTCATCATCTTCACCATCAACTGGTGGTTCTTCACCATCAACTGGTGGCTCTTCACCATCAACTGGAGGTTCTTCAGAAGTTTCATCATCATCTTCTATTACTTCAGGTGCAGGAAGAACTGGAGGAGCAGTAGTTACGTCAAGTTCATCTTGAATTTCTGAATCAAGACCACTGATTTTATCCCGAATTAAACTTAGCTTTTTATCAGTAGGTAAATCACTGTATTCTTCAGCTGGAACTGCATTTAACTGATCAACACTAAAAGCACTAAAAGTACTAGTTGTCATAGCCATGAAATGCTGAATATTAATAGCTTGCATTGCATTCATAGACAAATTCTGAATTTGCAAGATATTAAGACTAGCTACTGTCATAACTGGCATATAACTGATATGCACGCTAGTAAATCCACTAATTGCACTCAACTGTACACTCATTACCATCTGTGGACTGAAAGCTCTCATCGCTGTAGGAGCAAAACCTCCAATCTGTCTACGACTAAGATGTTTAATAGTCTTATGGCTTAATCTACCAACATATTCTGCATTAAAACTACCAATAATTTCTGTAGTTAGATTTGTTTCGCTTGCAGCTTCTTCAGTTAAATCAAGTTTACCATCAGCATCTTCATTCCAACCAACTGGTCTATATTGAGCACTACCAGTATTTAAGAACATTATAATAGGTGGAGTATAGACTGCCATGTTTGCCATGTAGCTTGCATAATCTTCTTCGCTTTCATCTTCACCACGTTCATTATCAAGATAAGAGAAGAACGATGTAGATGTAACAAAATAACTCAGGTATATTTTTGGTGGTTTCAGTTTAACACTTAAAGTACCATCCTTATTCTGTTTAACTTTAACTTTCCAACCTCTAGGCAATCTCTTCTTATAAAACTTCTCAATCCATTTTTTAGAGAATTTGATATCAATTATTTGGACATTAAGGCGTAAGAAACTATTTACGACCATATCAGCATCAACTAGTCCTTCATCCATTTCTTCAAAAGATGGAATAGCGTCTAGGTAGCTTTCATCAATATCCATAAATACATTAGGATCAAGAGCAGCATTTTGTTCTGCTGTCATATTTGCTACAATAGATACATCAAACATGCTAATTTGGGTAGCAGTTAAAATTTCTACTATGTATATTGGTAACGATTCTACTGCTTCTAAAGATAAACTGAAATAGTAACCAGTAGTTATTGCATCCGAATCATTATCTGAACCGGAATCATCATCTTCTTCACATGAACCTTCGGTATCACCATGTCTAAGATGACCTCCTAAAGCAGGTGCAGCAACTTGCTGTTCTTTACCATTATGACAAATAGTTATCTTGCTGTTCTTGTCAGATTTGGCATCATCATCTTTTGAACCAGAATCATCGTCGTCTTTCGAGCCAGAGTCATCATCCTTAGCTGACTTATCATCGTCATCTTTGCCAGATTTGGAGTCATCATCATCTTTGCCAGATTTGGAGTCATCATCATCATCTGAGCTATAGTAATTAATTTTCCATCCTTCTGGAAGCA
Source organism: Candidatus Marithrix sp. (assembly GCA_045046925.1). Taxonomy (GTDB): domain Bacteria; phylum Pseudomonadota; class Gammaproteobacteria; order Beggiatoales; family Beggiatoaceae; genus DRQV01. The sequence goes on from JASFYV010000103.1 coordinate 7,707, forward strand.
TAGCTTCAAGTATAGTCATATCAACCATACTTAAATCAGCATTTAGAAGAATCTGGATTGCAGTCTCATAATCAAAGCCAGAAATATTTTCTACAGTAATCCAAGTCCACATTTCTGCTGGTAAAACCAACATATCTTCCAAGGTTAATTCAGAGAAATCAATTTCTACTTCTATAGTAGTTGCTTCTCCAAATTCATCTGCCATTGAAACAGAATCTTCTTCTGAATCGGAATCTTCTTCTGATTCAGCATCATCCTCTGATTCGGCATCATCTTCTGATTCAGCATCATCCTCTGATTCAGCATCATCATCTGATTCAGCATCATCATCTGATTCAGTATCATCTTCTGCATCAGTATCATCTTCTGCATCAGTATCATCTTCTGCATCAGTATCATCTTCTGCATCAGTGCCATCTTCTGCATCAGTATCATCTTCTGCATCAGTGTCATCTTCTGCATCAGTATCATCTTCTGCATCAGTGTCATCTTCTACATCAGTGTCATCTTCTGCATCAGTGTCATCTTCTGCGTCAGTGTCATCTTCTGCATCAGTGTCATCTTCTATATTTGCACTAAGGATTTCTACTTGAGATTCAGTTAGTATTCCAAGGTCATCATTACTATCAACCAAAAATTCTACAAAATCTAAATCAGAAAGAAGAGTTTCTAATTCTTCATCAGATAAATCTGCAACTTGTCCTAATAATGATTCGATTTCTCCGTCATTTAAGTCGGTTATATCAATCGTGTTTTCATCACTATCAGTTATAACTATACTGCCATCATCTTCTATATTTATATTAAGATCAGCAGATTCTGTATCATCAGTACTATCAGTGGTAGATTCTTGAGAATCGGTACTGTCTGTATTGCTATCGGAATCAGTGGTAGAATCTTGAGAGTCAGTACTGTCCACATTACTATCAGTATCAGTACTAGAATCTTGAGAAGTAGTATCTACATTATCTTCAGCGAATACTGGAACAGTAGTTACTATTCCACCAAGTGATAATGATAAAAGGGCAGCTTGGATTGCTACCGTTAATTGTTTCTTTTTCATGAGTAATGCTCCGTTATATTAATAATAATTTAAATTTAGTCTATCTTAAAGTTTTAGCTAATTAAAAGAACCTACCTTTATTTTTATAAATTAAACCTTACATGAGAATTCTAATAAAGATTCAAAATCAGTTTCAAAATTTATAAATTCATATT
>JASFYV010000104.1:0-23961 GCA_045046925.1 Candidatus Marithrix sp.
GTATTAACTGCTCGAAAACAAGGTCATAATGTTTTTACTTCCTTGTGTAATTTATTTTCTCCTACTACTGTCGTCTCATAAGGTATGGTAGGTAGTTACCTTTATTTAACACATAATCCAGTTATAGGTGCAAGTTTTTTCATAACTTATAAATTAATTGGTAATTCTGCAGTAGCACAGTTAATAGCTTTAATTATTGCCATTATTACATGTATTCTATTTGCATTTTTATTTTGGTGGATTTTTGAAAAATGGAGCATAAAATTTAGTAAAAAAATTTATATTCATAATCGAAAAAATAGTAGTTGATAATTATTTATATTTTATCAATATAATCTTAATGAAATATTATAGTTTATAATGGTTTTATTCTAAAATTGTGTTTAAAACAATCTGAAAATATTTAAACTAATAGATATCTTTCCAAAATAAGTGTATATAAATGTAGGATGCAATGGAGTATGAATTGCATCAAGATGTAATTCGTAAACTCATTAACATCCTACGTAAAGTATGTAATTAACCATATTGCTCATTTGGGACAGGTTTAACTATTACAACCATACATCCCTATTTTACTTTCGTTATTTAGGAAAAATGTCTGATAAGATTAAACAACAATGTCCCATACAAAGAATATTTATTTAATCCAATTTTGTAACCAAGCGAGTAGTCTAAATGAAACAACTAGCTTTAATTATTGATCTCAATGTATGTGTTGGCTGTCATGCTTGTGTAACCAGTTGCAAAGAATGGAATACTTCTGGTTGGGCCGGACCAATGTCAGATGTTAATCCATATGATGCTAATCCAACTGGAACATTCTTTAATCGAGTACAAACCTTTGAAGTAGGAACATTTCCTAATACAGAAACTATACATTTTCCCAAAAGCTGTCTCCATTGTGAAAATCCACCTTGTGTACCAGTCTGTCCAACTGGAGCTAGTTATAAGCGTGAAATAGATGGCATAGTATTAGTTGATTATGATAAATGTATCGGTTGTAAATACTGTTCCTGGGCCTGTCCTTATGGTGCTCGTGAATTTGATCAGAAACAAAAGGTAATGAAAAAATGTACTTTATGTGTAGATCGGATTTATGATAAAACTTTACCAGAATCAGAACGTAAACCAGCTTGTGTATTAGCATGTCCAACTAATGCTCGTTTGTTTGGTGATGTTCATGATCCTGACTCTGAAGTATCACAATTAATTCGGGAAAATGGTGGCTATCAATTAATGCCAGAATGGGGTACTAATCCTTCCAATCATTATTTGCCTCGTCGCAAAACCCATTTTAAAATCCATGAAGATGAATTGCAACGAGTTGATAATCCACTTAAAAAAGAAGGTTTACTACCAGAACCAGCAAAAGACCAGCAAACATTGGATGATATTTATTCAAGTTGGTAACCATATATCACATACACCATATTGATAATTAATACAGAGGTACTTATGCATCCAGCATTTTCAGTAATTTTTTTAACTACTCTAATTGGAATCGGTCAGGGTTTATTTTTAGCTCTTTATAGTGGTCAAGTTTATTCCATGATGGAACTATTGCCAGCTCAAGATAGCCAAAGCTTTTATGCATTAGGTAGTTTGCTTGCTGTTGGATTTTTAATGGCAGGGTTATTTGCTTCCTTTTTCCATTTAGGTCGTCCTATGCGAGCTTGGCGTTCGGCAAGTAAATGGAGGACTTCTTGGTTATCCCGTGAAGTTATAGTTTTACCAGCTACAATATCGCTCATAGCATTCTATGGTTGTATTCATTACTTTGGTTGGAACCAGCAATTATTTACTATAGATAAAATTCAATCAGTTGATTTATCTTTAATTATTGGGATGCTTGCTACATTAAGCACTTTTACTTTATTCATATGTACCAGCATGATTTATGCTAGTGTAAAATTTATACAAGAATGGTATAACCCATTGACAGTTATAAATTATATATTATTAGGTGCAGCATCTGGTTTTACTTTAGCAGCAGTTTTTTCAATAATTATGGAAGCTGATGTAGTTGGTTTTTATGTGTTATGGTCTATTATACTAACTACAATGGCGTTTGTAACTCGTGTTGCAACATTATTACGCAACCGTAATATTATAACTAAATCAAATCTCCAAACTGCTATTGGAATACGTCATACCGTTATTACTCAAAAATCTCAAGGAGCTATGTGCGGTTCTTTTAATACTCGTGAGTTTTTTCACAATAAATCCGCAACTCAACTTACAGTAATAAAAAATATATTTCTATTATTAGTTTTTCCAATTCCAATGTTTATGCTTATAGTGGCAATTTCTGGAATATTTCCTTTATATTTGACTTTGGGTGCTTTTTTAATTCAGTATTTAGGTTTATTTGCAGAACGTTGGTATTTTTTTAGCGAGGGTAAACATCCACAAAACATTTATTATCAATCAGTTGCTTGAAATTAATTTGATAAACTAAACTGATGTGAATATTATAGCATTTCCCAATTGGATAGATTATAGAAGTGATTGGTTTTTGAATTGAATTAAGAATTAAAAAATATTGCTAAAGATATGTTCAGATATCAAAGTAGATTCTGATATCTGAATATTAAGTTATTTAAATTTAACGTATTGTGACAGTTTTATATTTTCAGATAATCTAAAGTTTTCTATAGCTCCTAAATACTTAATAGGATTAATAGCAACTTTAGCTTGACGGATTTCAAAATGAACATGAGGACCAGTGGAACGTCCAGTTGAACCAACTAAAGCTATTTTTTGTCCACGTTTTACTATATCACCAGCCTTAACCAAATTCTTGCTGTTATGGCCATAACGAGTAGAATAAACATCACTATGCTTAATTTCTACTAAATTTCCATAACCTCGTACACGTTTAGCACGGACTACAATTCCATCTTCTACTGCAAATATTGGAGTACCTCTCTTAGCAGCTATATCAATACCTTTATGCATACGTCGTCCACGTTTTCCATAACTTGACGAGACTCTACCTTGTTTTAAAGGCCAATTTTTTGGTAAACTCCTAGTACGAAAACGATATTCTTGTAAAAACTTCTTAGAAACTAGCTGAATTGAACGTTTTATGTTAGAAGGAATCTTTGGTTTTTTTCCAGCAATTTTATCCCAAGAAACACTAAAATCAGTATTTTTAGCATATTGATTAATTTGTTTGGCTTTATTTGTTAAAGCATCAACTCGTAACGCCAAATTATTGCTAGATTCAGTAACACGTTTGCTTAATTGTAAAGCTGAATAAGCACTTGCCACAGTGAGCATAAATACAAGTGCGATTGCTATAATAATTGGATAAATCCAATAAAATCTGCTTGCAAAATTCTTTTTAGTCAGAATTATGTTCATAATGTTTTTCTTTCCGAATTAGGTTAAAATCTTCATGAAATCTGTAACTAGTATAATAACAAACAAGTCTAGTTGGTTATACCATTTATCAAATCATTGTAAGATGCTGAAATCAATTGATAAAGTATTAAATAACAGTTTACCATCACCATTAAACCAACACTGCCATGTCGCAAATTGGCGTGAAAAAATTTTGATTGTACATACTGATTCTTCTCTGTGGGCAACTAGATTGCGTTATATGACCCCTTTTCTTATCGCAAAATGGCAACAAGAATCATCTATGCCTACCGTCAATAAAATTATAGTTAAAGTACGTCCAACTTTGTTATAACACTACCTTCAATAATCATACCACTTACAATCTCATATTCAAGATACTAGGGGTTGAAGTGAACCTAATATTGGTGTCACCACATCATTATCCTCACAACACACCATTTCCCAAGCATTTTCATTTGCTAATAAAGTACGCAATAGGATATTATTTAATTCATGTCCAGATTTATGGCCACTAAATGCACCAATTAAGCCATGGCCTAATAAATATAAATCTCCAACTGCATCAAGTACTTTATGTTTTACAAACTCATCTTCATAACGTAAACCGTCTTCATTTAAAATACGATAGTCATCAACTACTATAGCATTTTCCAGACTACCTCCCAGAGCTAATTGGTTTTCACGTAGTAATTCTATATCTCGCATAAAACCAAAAGTTCTAGCTCGGCTAACTTCTTTAACAAAAGCTGTTTTAGAAAAATCAATCTCAGTGTAATTAGGATTTTGTCTAAAAACTGGATGCTCAAAATCTATCTTAAAACTAACTTTAAAACCATCAAAAGGATCAAAACGAGCCCATTTATCACCTTGTTGTACCTTTATTGTACGCTTAATACGAATATACTTTTTAGGTACGTTTTGTTCTTCTATACCGGCTGATTGAATTAAAAATACAAACGGTCCAGCACTGCCATCCATAATTGGGACTTCAGGTGCACTAACATCAATATAGGCATTGTCTATACCTAAACCTGATAAAGCGGATAATAAATGTTCAACTGTGGAAATTTTAACTTTATCTTTCACTAAAGTCGTTGAAAGCCTAGTATCCCCAACATTTTCAGCTCGAGCTTTAATTTCTACTGGCACATCCAAATCAACTCGTCTAAAAATTATCCCACTATTGGCCAATGCTGGCCGTAAAGTTATATATACTTTTTCACCAGTGTGTAAACCGACACCAGTGGCATTGATTACCTTTTTTAAGGTACGCTGCTTTATCATCTAAGGTGTATCCCCGTCGTATTAAGGCAGTCGGTATTGTGATTTAAGATCATTAAGCACCAAGTTTTAAGATGCTTGCTGACGTAAAAAAGATGGAACATCTAAGTAATCTAAAGATTGACTATCATTTTCATCAAGTGAACTATCGTTACCAGCTTGTAAACGTGCTACTGTTGGTTTATCAAACTCTTTATAGTCGCTAATTTTACCAGCTTTAGTAATACCAGTAACTACTTGTTTAGATACTTCTTTTAATTTAGGCTGTTCTACTGTTTCGGTGGTAGTTCCTACTCCAGTCGCAATTACTGTAACCCGTAATTCGTCATTCATTTCTGGGTCAAGAGCAGTACCTACAACCACTGTAGCGTTTTCTGAAGCAAATTCCTTAATTACTTCACCCATTTCTTCAAATTCACCAATACTTAAATCCATACCAGCAGTCATGTTTACTAAAATTCCTCTGGCACCCTTTAAGTCAACATCGGCTAATAAAGGACTAGATATAGCTTCAGTTCCAGCTTTACGAGCCCTGCCTTCCCCTTTAGCATAACCAGAACCCATCATAGCCAAGCCCATTTCTTGCATAACTGTAGTAACATCAGCAAAATCAACATTAATTAAGCCTGGGCGGGTAATTAGTTCTGAAATACCTTGTACCGCACTATATAAAACATCATTAGCTTTTTTAAACGCATCAATTAAAGTAGCATCTTTACCTAATACATCACGTAATTTTTCATTCGGAATTATAATCAACGAATCTACATGTTGACTTAATTCTTGAATGCCTTCTTCAGCTACCATTGCTCTTTTACGACCTTCAAATGGAAATGGTCGAGTAACTACAGCAACTGTTAAAATTCCAATTTCTTTAGCAACTTGTGCCACAACCGGAGCAGCCCCAGTACCAGTTCCACCACCCATTCCAGCAGTAACGAAGACCATGTCAGTACCTTCAAGAACGGCCATAATTCGTTCACGATCTTCCAAAGCTGCTTGCTCACCAACTTCAGGATTAGCTCCAGCTCCCAATCCTTTGGTGACATCTGTGCCAAGCTGTAAAATTGTCCGAGCTGAAGAGTTTTTTAATGCTTGCGCATCGGTATTAGCACAAATGAATTCCACTCCTTCAATATTGCCTTGAAGCATGTGTTCAACTGCATTTCCACCACCACCACCAACCCCAATTACCTTGATTACAGCATTTTGGCTATATGTATCCATCAATTCAAACATTCAATTGATCTCCAAATAATAAATAATTCTTAATTCTTAATTCTTAATTCTTAATTAAAATCTTTAAAACATTTAAAAGTGTTTGAATTTAATTCATAATTTACACTTAAGTTTTTTTAATTTTATCTAAGTATTAACCATTAAAAATTCCCTTTAAACCATCTTGTCATACGATTTAATGCATCTTTGACGTTATTACTACTACTAATATTGGCAATTTCTGAACCTCGTTCGGAACCGTGTTGGTTACTAAATAAGAGTAAGCCTACACCAGTAGCGTATATAGGATCATTAACTATATCAGTTAATCCAGTAATATGCTTAGGATAACCTATCCGTACTGGAGCATGAAATACTCTTTCTGCCAATTCCACAACTCCGTCCATTTTGGCACTACCACCTACCATTACAATTCCGGCAGCAATCAAATCTTCATAACCACTACGACGTAAAACTGCTTGAACTAGAGTTAACAATTCTTCGTAACGTGGTTCTACTACATCTGCTAAAGTTTGTCTTGCTAACAGCCGAGGTGGACGTGCTCCAACGCTTGGCACTTCTATCATTTCTTCAGAATTGGTAAGTTTGGCTAAAGCACAAGCATATTTTATTTTTATATCTTCTGCATATTGAGTTGGTGTTCGCATAGCTACCGCAATATCATTGGTAACTTGATCACCTGCTATAGGGATTACTGCAGTATGGCGTATTGATCCTTCAGTGAATATTGCAATATCTGTAGTGCCTCCACCGATATCTACCAAACAAACTCCTAAATCTTTTTCGTCTTCTGTTAATACAGCAGCACTAGCGGCTAACTGTTCTAAAATTATTTCATCAACTGATAAATTACATTGTCCAATACATTTAGCAATATTTTGGGCTGCACTTCCAGCTCCAGTAACCATGTGAACTTTGGCTTCTAAACGTACCCCTGACATACCAATAGGTTCTCGAATTCCTTCTTGATTATCAATTATAAATTCTTGGGGTAATATATGGATAATTCTTTGATCAGCTGGAATGGCTACAGCACGAGCAGCATCAATAACTCGTTCAATGTCTTCTGGATATACTTCTCTATCACGGATTGCAACAATACCATGTGAATTCATACTACGAATGTGGTTTCCAGCAATCCCAGTATATACTGAGTTAATATCACAACCTGACATTAATTCAGCTTCTTCTATAGCACGTTGAATCGAATGGGTGGTGGAATCAATGTTTACAACAACTCCTTTTTTTAGACCACGCGAAGGATGTTGTCCGATACCAATAATTTCTACTGAGTCTTCTTCAATGGAACGCTCACCTACAACTGCTACTATTTTAGATGTACCAATATCAAGTCCAACAATTAAATTACTCTTTTCTTTGGGAAGTGGCATATTTTCCTCTCTTACTAAAAAACGCTAAAACCACAAGATGTGGATTTAGTTATGTTTAAGGGGTAAGCTCCCTGGGGCGATAAAACCTCTATTATCTTGGTTAAAAATCGAATTAAAATATTTCTAGCACCATGTATATCTCGGTTCACTCTCTTACCTTGGAAAAGAATTGAGGCTTTCCCGCCCAAGTTTTTGAGAATTGAACCATCCCACATAGTTTTAGAAGTATATGATTCATTAACATCTACCACCGTTTTACCATACTTTTTAGCCATCCACTTTAATGCCTGAATTAAATTACTATTAAAACTAACATCATTGTCTTCACATTCTATCCGACACCAATCACAAATTTGAGTTCTAAATTCACTAGATGGTTTACGTTTTTTCCCCATAAATTCAATGGTTAAGTTGTAAGCTCGACGATACAAATTAAGAGAATCAAACCACAAAACTTCATTTGCTGGATAAATTCTTATTTTCTTGCTTGTTATTATTTGCACTCCGTTTTCCGTAGTGGGAGTTGATGAAGCTGGTAATGAAAGCGATAAGAGTTTTGGTATCAAGTTGTTCGGAATTATCTGATTCTTCCAAAAGCTCGATTCGACCTCCTGATAGTTCAATAATCCATCTGATGAGAGCAAATCCAGTTTTGGTAATTCTATCTGATGTGGTTGCCACAATATGTTGTGGAGTGCCGTTGATAGCGGATTCCAAAATGGCCTTATAACCTCGTCTATCTTGGTTAAATCCAGAGGCAATATCAGAGATAAATGTTGCTTCAGGATACTTGTCTTTGAGCAATTGTTCTTGTTTAAGCAAAGATGATTTTTGCTTGGCACTTGATACTCTTGCGTAGAGAATAGTGACTGTTGATTCATCAACCCATACTCGGTAATGCCCTCCTTTAGTCTTTTTAACTTTATCAAATTTACCCTCCTTTATCCATTTTTGGATGGTTTCGTTAGTTACTGAATATTGTTTGGCTAGAAATCCGGTCGGTTTATACATTCAAATAATTTATTTAGTATTTACAGCTATTTTAGTTTTTTTAGTGTATAATGTCAACAGTTAATATATTGCAATACCATTATTATAACGTAAGTCAATATAAGAATTACTTCCCAATGATTTATCAGGGTATATTTTGAAAAAACGTTTTAGTCGAGTTTCAATATCGGTATTACCTAACCACAATTTAGTTCCATTATCCAATAATATATACCAGGCTCTAAAAGTATCATAACCGAATTCATGAATATTTAATTTAGCTGCTCGTATTATTGGAATAAATTTTATATAATAATATATTATTTCATCTAAATATTTTATTGGCATCATAAAGTTTGGTAAATCCCAATCATCTTTAGTATTTTTAAGTGATATAATATTTCCTTTAATATCTATGAGTTTATTTTCCCATTTAGCAATTGGTTGATATTCCTGAATTATAATAATAATAGTATCTGGCCATATTTTTTGTACTTGTGTTGTTTTTATCCAAGGCAAAGCTAATAAGGCTGAATTTAATGCAGTTGAGTCAGTCCTTATAAATCCATTTATAGTTGCTTGTGAAATAGTATCTTGCAATCTTAATAAATTGATGTTGGTCAATTTACCTTTAATTTGTACAGTATTTATCGGTAAAGTATGAGGTTCAATGGCTAATAATAAGCAACCAACGATTAAACTCAACAACAAACCAATTGATAATATGTTAGATATAAAAGTTTTCTGCTCAATCATTATATAGTAAGAGCTAAAATATTTAAAACTAATTCATCAAAATTAATCCCAGCTTGTTTGGCAGCCATAGGGACTAAACTGTGACTGGTCATACCTGGAACTGTATTTACTTCTAATAACCATGGTTGACCTAGTTCATCACAAATAAAATCTACTCGTCCCCAACCATTAGCTCCAACTGCTAAAAATGCCTGCATCATAACATCTTGTAAGGCTTTCTCTTGTGAATCTGATAAGCCACAAGGACATATATATTTAGTCTCAGAATCATCACTATATTTAGCGTTAAAGTCGTAAAAATCTCTGGGAGTTTCTAACCGTATCATGGGTAATATTGAATCATTTAAAATAGCAGCAGTATATTCATTACCTGTAATATAAGATTCTGCTATAACTGGACAGTTATACTTAGTTGCAATTATAACAGCATTTGCTAGTTCATCTATTCGGTTTACTTTAGCCATTCCAACACTAGAACCTTCTAAGATTGGTTTTACCATAAGTGGTAATCCTAATTGCTTAACTAGTTCAGTAAAATTGCTATTAGTATTTATAATACTGGACTTGGGAGTTGGTAAGTCTAAACTTTGCCAAATTTGTTTAGTACGATATTTATCTAATGCTAAAGCTGAACCTAATACTCCACTACCAGTATAAGGTATTTCCATCAACTCTAATAGACCTTGTATAGTACCGTCTTCACCTCCTCTACCATGTAAGGCGATAAAAACTCGATCAAATTTAGCCAAATTTACCATAAAATTATTATTAGTATCAATTCCTTCAGCATCAATTCCCTTATTTAACAATGCTTGTAAAACTGCTTGACCACTTAGCAATGAGATTTTTCGTTCGGCGGACTTCCCACCCATTAATACGGCTACTTTACCAAATTTAGTTTGCATTTTTTAGATTCGCAAATAATACCAGAATTTATATGTAAATTAAAATATATCTATGAATAATTTATTAATTATAGAATTTTTATAACATTTCCCAATTGAATATATTCCAGCAATACTTAAGTGATTAATTGATGTTACTTTAGAATTTAATTAAGAATTAAACATTCATAATTAAGAATTGCTATAAAGCAGTATTGTTTAATTAATTATAACTTGGGATGATTCTGTAATGTAGATGATATAATATATGATAAAAAAAATAAAGGGATTACTATAATTGTTAATTAATATAGGATATATATTTCATCAAAATAACAATATATAAATTATTATTTTTCATATAGTTACAATATAATACCAATAAAAACTCTACTCTTATATTAATAAAATATCTGATATATTATTTAGATAAATCATACTATTAAAGATAATAATACTAAATACACAATATTTTATAACACTTAAAATTATGTCCGAACAACGCTATATAAAAATACGCAATGTAACCTTAGTTGGAGCATTAGGTAATATTGTAATGACTATTATTAAACTTGGATTTGGTTTTTACGGTAAATCTCAGGCTTTAATAGCTGATGGATTACATTCGTTATCTGATTTAATTAGTGATGGAGTAGTATTAGTAGCAGCTAAATACGGCACTGCAGCCGCTGATAAAGATCATCCTTATGGACATGCTCGTTTTGAAACCTTGGCAACAGTAGCGATTGGAGCGTTGTTAATTCTAGTTGCTATTGGTATGTTTGTAGATGCCAGTCGCAGGTTACTAAGCCCAGATTTATTGTTACATCCTAATAAATTAACTCTTATTGTCGCTTTTTTATCTATTGTAGTCAAAGAGGCTTTGTATCAATACACTGCCAAAGTTGCTAAAAAAATTAAGTCTCAATTATTACAAGCTAATGCTTGGCATCATCGTAGCGATGCTATTTCTTCTGTAATCGTGTTGATTGGTATAACTGGCAGTATTGTTGGAATACCTTGGTTAGATGCAGTGGCTGCAGTTGGAGTAAGTTTTATGATTGCCCATGTTGGTTGGTCATTGGGTTGGGGTGGAGTTAGTGAATTAGTAGATACTGGTTTAGATAGTGAACAATTAGCAGAAATTAAAAAAATTATTAATAATACAGATGGTGTCGTTACATTACATGAATTGCGTACTCGTAAAATGGGTGGAACTAATGTTTTAGTTGATGTGCATATTTTGGTGAATTCTAAAATAACTGTGTCTGAAGGCCATCAAATTGGTGAACAAGTACGCAGAAATTTAATAACGAAAATGAAAAATATTAAGGATGTGTTAGTACATATTGACCCAGAAAATGATAATAATATTAACAATACTAATTTAACATTACCATCACGCATAGAGATAACAGGACGTTTACAACAACTTTGGCAAGCGATGGAATTACCAATTGAGCATATTAATTTACATTATTTATCCGGGAAATTAATTATAGATGTATATTTATCTTTATCAACCATACAGGATATTAAAAACATTAAAGTTATATCACAACGTTTTGTTCAATTAGCAACTAAAGAACCAGATATTGAAACAATTAATGTCTATTATTATATATCTTCCCAGCAAAAAGTAATAAATAATTTACAAAACCAATTCTTTGGTCAAAGCAATTAAAATTTTTCTTAAAAAAGATTAATTTACTTCCATAAAATCAAATTATTTCAGGTATTTTTATGCAACGAATATTAGTTTTAATTAGTCTATGTTTTAGCTGTAATTCACTAGCAATAGAACCAATTCCTATTATTGGTAAATGGCAAATTGTCAGTTATCAAATTATTGGCTATCCAGAAATGGATGAAGCTGAAAGAAATAATTGGCTTGGTAATATAATTGAATTTAATCAAAAAATTATATTAAGTAATGGCAAAATTAACTATACTTGCCCTAAATTCACTTATCAAGTTACCACTGAAAATTCTGAAGCTCATTTTTTAACAGGTTATAAGATTAAGCCACATCAGCTTGGTATTGTTGAAAAAACAATTGAATTAATAAAAGTAACTTGCCAAACTAATAGTTGGTTAAGTAAATCTCGCTGGTTTACTAAAGTATCAGATGTGCATATGCTTGGTTATTGGGATGGAGTGTTGTTCTTTTTTGTAAAGCTAAATAAACCTGATATATTATTAATAACTCCACAAAGTGTTGGCATGATTAATTCTAAAAGTAATTTTGATTCAGAAATTTTAACTACACATTTACCAAAATATACTATTGATAAGGATTTTAAGTTTTATCAGCAAAAAAAATTAATGTTAGAAATTTATCCTAATAATCTTAGAATTAGTCATATCAATATTTTTGATAAAAATGCTATAGCCCCAGCTAATGCAAAAATAGGCATGACATATACTAATATATTTAATAATCCGGAAATAATCATTGATTGTGAGGCTGGAATTAGAGAACTAGTTGAAAAAACTATATGTTCCTTTAAAAATATACCTACAATCAAATATGTTTTTAAGCCACAAACTGGCATATCTCCAATTGAAGCTCTTGAAAATGCTAAGTTAGTCGAATTTATTTGGTTTGCTGATCAGAGTTTAATGGAAGAAAAAAAATCGCCAAACCGTTTTATTCCAGAAAATATTCCAACTGTTGAGAATCTTAAAACTCAAATAACACGTCTTGCTAATATACAAAATCATATCAATAGATTATTGGAAAAACTTCCCAATGATGATTTTAGTACTGCGATACTTGATTTTAATAATACTCAACAAGCATGGATGGAATATAGTAATAAGCATTGCCAATGGTATTCAACTTTTTTCGATGTAGCAGAGGATGTTTGTATAGAAAAAATGGCTCAAGAACAAGCTGATGAAATTAAGATTATATTACAAAATATAGAGACATTATCTATAGTTACAATTGAATAATAATATATTTTACTTTAAATATAAGAAAAAACTGAAATAATACTTGCAAAAATTAAAAACATAGTGTATCATTATGAAAGTTGATGCGAGGTGGAGCAGTCTGGCAGCTCGTCGGGCTCATAACCCGAAGGTCGGGGGTTCAAATCCCTCCCTCGCTACCAATTATCCTTCTCTAAAAGCATCCCTTATCCAGTTTAATTCTAAGTTTTCTATTGACCCATCAATTAATACCGCATCAAAACGACATTGTTGATCTAATTGTTTGCTTTGTAAATAGATGGTTGCAGTTGTTAGTATTCTCTGTTGTTTGCGTGTATCAATACTTGCTAAACTACCTCCATAACGTTGACTCTTCCTATATCGCACTTCTATAAACACCAAAGTTTTTTCATCCAACATTATTAAATCAATCTCCCCAATTTTACAACGATAATTGCGTTCTACTGGTTGTAGACCTTGTTTGCATAAATAAATATGAGCAATCTCTTCAGCCCATTGTCCTAGTTTTTGCATATAAATAATAAGTTGGATGAAAACTTTTTTAAATTTATTTGGTTATAATAGTTTTATCAAGTAGATGTGGAAAACCATTTACAAAATGAGCCCAAGGCATTTGTTTACGATGGATAATGCCATTATTATCCAAATTCAATTGTCCAGTTTGTCCTTGCCATTGTTTCTGTTCTAAATGGCGAAGTTGTACACTTATATTATAAGCATCAACTCCTAATGCATATAGACGATTAAATTTTTGGATTTTTTCTGGTTGGCTTTGTTTTAAAGCTAGTTGTATTTGAACGGCATTGGTATCTGGTTTTAATATCCAAGGCATATCTACAAAAAGAACCCCATTTAAATTTTTATCTAGCTCAGAATTAGGGGTTCCAGTATATACTCGAGAAATGCTATAAATAGGAATTTTATTGCCTAATTTTGATATAATAAAAGGCACAAATTGTCTAGCATGTTGTGGAGCTACCATAAATACCATATCAACCTTTTTAAATTTCCGAAATTTTTTCCGCATAGAATATTCAAAATTTTTCCCATAAACATGTTTAATTAATTTACCACCAAGTTTTTTCCATTGTAAACTAAATGTATTTAAAATTCTTTCACCCCAAGAACCGTCAGGAATTAGTATCACTGCCGAACGATGCCCATCATCCCAAGCTCGCTTAGCAACTTCTAAAGCTTCATCTTCTGGCGATAAACCAAGTTGATATAAATTATTAGTTTTATCAATGTCAACTACGTGATTTAAAGCCAAAGTTGGTACTGTTAATAGATTTTCAGCTAATATTTGTATATTATTTTTTAACAGTGGTCCAACTATAATTTCAGCTCCAGCTTCAGTTGCTTGTTTATATTTAGCCAAAACGTTATCTGAATTTATATTATAGACAGTAATTTGTGGTTTTTCATATTTTTGTTTAACTTTAGCTGCTTCTAAAAAACCATTCTTAATAGCTTCTGCATATCCACCAAACTTACTATCTACAGATGGCAATAATAGAGCTATTTGCTTAGGTCGAATAGAAATAGTATTTAAATGTTGGATTACTTGTGGCACAATATATTGTGAAGCTGGATGCTTAGGAAATAGTTGTTGCCACCCATTAATATCTTTTTGTACTCGTTCTTGATGCGACGTTTTATCCAACATAGCCAGTTCTAACCAACCAGCTGCAATATTATCTGGTGATTTAATTTTTTGTAATTTAGCTAAATCTTGTTTAGATATGTCATTCCATAAATTTTGCCGATTTAGTTTTAAGGTTATTGGGTCAAGACCAATTAGTTTTTCCACTTCAATCCATTCATAAATAGCCTCTAATGTATTACCATTAGCCCCTAATGCTTTAGCATATAATTGTTTATATTCTAATTTTAAGGTTGGTTTTAGAGCATTTGGCTCAATACTTTTTAACGTTTTAAATACTTGTGCAAATCTATTTCTGGCCAAATCTATTTGTACATTAATTAATGCCAATGGAATTTCTAAGCCATATCCGTGTTTACTATCCAACTTGTCTAGTTCTGCTTTAGCATTATCAATCATATTAGCTTTTAAAAAAGCTCTAATTGCAGATACTTGATGACCTTGTTTAGTAGGCGAAGAACTCTGGGATGCTACTAGTAAATACTCTTGAGCAGCTTGTTGATAATCTCCTTGTTTTTCAAGTAGCTTAGCTTTTTTAGCTGGATTGATAAAAATTGGCCGATCTGGTTGTTCAGGTACTTGGGTACAATTTGATAAAATTGTGACTAATAAAATTATAAAAATACGATTTAACATAAATTATCTCCTAAAGTTTAAATTACAACCATTCTAATTGTAAAGATGGCATTAATCGTTTTAAGTTTTTTAGTGATTTATCTTGCCATGGAATTTGCTTTGAACCTTGTACTACCATTTGCACATTTTTTTTCTGACGTACCTTTATAACAAATTTAGATAGTACATTAATACCTGAACTATTCAAAAATTGCAATTTCCGTATATCAAAAGTGATTAAAGGTGGTTCCATATCAAGTACTTGATTAAACAGTTCCACAACTGGAACATATTCTGTGATTCCACCTAATCGTAATGATCCTTCACAATTTATAGTTGTCGTTTCATTATTATAACTAATGTGGTAATCTTCATTTTTAATTTCCATATATATTAAACAGAAAGTTGGACTATTGTGGTTACAATGGTTTTTTTATTATCGATTTCAAATTTCCAACCAACTTTGGCTGTATAGTCATTTATCATAGTTAGTAAACCAAGGCCTGAATCTGTGCTATTTTCATCTGCGGCATTTTTTTCTAGTTGCTCGATATATAATTCTTGAGTATCAGAATTTAGTATTGTTTGAATGTAAGTTTGAAATTGTGTTACTGATTTATCCAATATGCTATTGGTTACAAAAAATTCTATACTATTTTCGTACAATTGGAGCTGCATCCTAATAGGGAATGATGAATTTTTATCACTAAACTTCATGGCATTTTCTAATAATTCATTAGCAACATAACTTACAACTCCTTTAATTTCAACATGTTTATCAATATAATTTGGATTATTTTTAGTTTTTGGAAAAAATGAAACGATATAGTCAGCTAAAAAATCAGCTGAAAGCCCATTATTTCGCCATCTTTGACGAATAGATATTGAATTTGGAGAAAATCCAATTACCAGATAGCCTTCGCTTTCATCTGGTTTTTCAATAACATTGCCGAATATTTTTATCATTATTTATTTAAATATAAATTGTCATATGAATACATTACTTATGCTTATTCAAGTACTTTTTTTAAAGTACTATTTATTACATCAATACTTGGAACATACCTTGTTCATATAATTTTTTTGATAAAAGATAAACCTAAAACATTATTAGTGATTATTCCATGGTATAAATGGCAAAATTCCACCCATAACCGGAGAAATCGTATTAGACATCTCATTCATATCATGTTTCATATATTGCATACCTCTATCCATAGAAACTGTTGCATTACGCATGATGTGTACGTTTTTTGACATTATAGTCATATCTGTTGACATTTGTTTTACATCACTAGACATAGTATTCATATCGCCAGACATAGCATTCATATCACCAGACATAGTTTTTATATCACTAGACATATTGTGCATATAAACAGTCATGTTACTCATATTTTTGGACATACTTCCTATATTTGGTGACATAGTTCGCATATAACTAGACATATTTTTCATATCTGGAGCCATGCTTTTCATATAAGTAGCCATATTATTCATATTTTCTACCATTGAATAAAACCAACCAAACATAATTATAGCTAATATCAACAATATTATTCCAATTGGAATTGATAAAATTACTAATTTTTTATTTGCTTCTTTTTGGAGAATTACTTGATGTTTATGAATTTCAACTTGAGATTCTAATGATTCTTTTTGTAATTTAATCTGTTGTTCTAGCTTATTAATTTCTTCTTTACGGAGTTCTTCTCGCTGATCATTATCAGTTTGAATATTCTTCATAGTATCAGTTAAATCAGTAAAACAACCAATTAAACCTTGTAATAATTTTTCTTGTTGTTGTAATATAACTGTTTGAGAATCATTCTCAATCATAAGTTTAGCCTCATTTGAATAAACTATTTGGATAATTTCATATTAAAAAACTAGTTTTTGTAATACTATTTATTATAAATGAGTTAATTTTCTAGTATTTAAGAAAATCGAAAATAACTGCTATAATTTTTTTATCATATCATGCTACAATAACATTTTTAAAATAAATTTAGTTAACTGGAAATAGCAATTCTTAATTAAATTCAACAGAAATATCGCTTATTTAGTATTTCTTTATCCTATTAGATTGGGAAATGTTATCTTTAAGTAAAGAACCTAGAAATTGGAATGCAAAGCTTATTTTGTAATAGACGATTTAAATCTAAGCAATTAGATAGTTTAATCTTTCTGCACAGTAGTTAGTAACTGAGCCATTAAGTTAAGGAAATTGATTAACCACAAGGATTACCACTATAATTCATCACGTTAATGGGGGCAATCCGGTTGCCCTTAACTTAATGGCATTGAGGGATTAGGGGGAGATGTTAGTAATTAAGAATTATTAACTTTTTTAGATAATTTATAGACATGAATTAGATTATAGTTTTAAACTAATATTATGATTATTGAAAAAGCTAAATTGATCCGTTTAGTTATATTTGATGTTGATGGAGTTCTTACTGATGGTCGCTTATATTTTAGTGATGCTAACCAAGAATATAAATCATTTCATGTTCGAGATGGTTTAGGTATGGTAATGTTACAAAAAACAGGGGTAGAAATTGGAATTATTACCGCTAAAAAATCAATCATTGTAACCAACCGAATGCAGAAACTTGGGATTAAACATGTTTTTCAAGGCCAAACCAATAAATTAATTGCATTTGAACAGTTACGTGATAAATTACAATTAGATTATCAGCAGGTAGCATATGTAGGAGATGATATTTTAGATATTCCAGTTATGTCAAAAGTAGGATTAGCAATCGCAGTAGCAGATGCAGATAAATTAGTAATAAAATATTCTCATTGGCAAACTAAGACTGCCGGTGGAAAAGGAGCTGCCCGAGAAGTATGTGAGTTTATCATGCAAAGCCAAGCAACATGGGATGAACAATTAAACCAATATGGATTATGATGTATGTTAAAACACTGGTGGGTAATTTTAGTAAGCCTAGTATTTATAACAACTTGGTTAGTTCGAAGCGTTGATGATGAATCAACAACCATTATTGAAAATAATCTTAAAATTCCAGATTATACCCTGAAAAATTTTAATACCATACGCATGGATGAATTTGGGGAGTTAAAAAGTCAATTAACAGCAACTAATATGATCCATTATCCTAATACAAATACTAGTATCGCAGATCCAATTATGGTATTTTATCAAGATAACAACCCATTATGGACGGTAAAAGCTGAAAATGGTGAAGTATCCCCAGAAGCTGATCAAATATGGTTGCTAGGTGATACTACTTTACAACACAAAGCAATTAAAATTATATCCAAAGATTTATGGATAAAAGTTGATACTGAATATGCTTATACTGATGCTCTAACTACAATTATTAGTAAGTTTGGCGAAACTAAAGCTAAAGGCATGCAAATATTCATGCAAATTGAACAAATAGAATTATTTTCTCAAGTACGAGGACATTATGTACTTCAATAAAAGCTTATTAATTATTTTAATTTTATCTTTTAGTAATATTTACGCCTTATCAAACGATAGAAACCAACCAATTTTAATTGAAGCCAATCAAGCAGCAATTGATAATATAAAGGGAATTTCTACCTATGAAGGTAATGTTGTGGTAACTCAAGGTTCTATTAGGATTAATGCTGATAAAATTATTTTAAATTATACTCCAGAACAATCGATTGAAAAAATTATTGCTACTGGGAATTTAGCTAGTTTTACTCAGCATCTTGATAATGATGAGGATATAAAAGCTAAAGCTAAACAGATGATATATAATGCTCTTGAGGATACTTTACATCTTACCAATCAAGCTGAACTCCGCAAACAAAAAAATGGTAAAGATATTTATACTTCTAATGCACCACGTATATTGTATGATACCAAAAAAGGTTTTACCAAAGCTGATGGCGGAGAAAATAACACTGGTAGAATTACAATTTCAATTGAACCTCAACAAATTAAAAAATAAATGAGTACATTATCTGCCCAACATTTGGCCAAAAAATATAAATCTCGCCAAGTAGTAAAAGATGTTAGTCTAAGCGTAACAAGTGGTGAAGTAGTGGGGTTACTAGGACCAAATGGTGCTGGAAAAACTACCAGTTTTTATATGATGGTGGGTTTAATTACCTGCGATCAAGGTAAAATCTTACTAGGAGATAAGGATATAACTAATTTTCCCATGCATCGACGAGCTCAAATGGGATTAGGTTATTTGCCACAAGAACCATCAGTATTTCGTAAATTGACAGTTGCTGATAATGTTATGGCAATTCTTGAAGTTCAAAAATTTACTAATAATCAGCGTAAACAACGGCTTGATCTACTATTAGAAGAACTACATATCCAACATTTACGTGATAGTTTAGGTATGAGTTTATCTGGTGGTGAAAGACGTAGAGTTGAAATTGCTCGAGCCTTAGCTTCTGAACCACGTTTTATTTTACTTGATGAACCATTTGCCGGAGTTGACCCATTATCAGTACTTGATATTCAACGTATTATTGCTCATTTATGTAGTTTAGATATTGGAGTTTTAATAACCGATCATAATGTACGTGAAACCTTAGATATATGTGCTCGTGCTTATATTGTGAACGATGGGATGTTAATTGCGGAAGGTACGCCTGAAAACATTTTACACAATGAACATGTTAAAGAAGTCTATTTAGGTCATAATTTCAAATTGTAAATATGAACTATATTATCGGCTTAATGGAATTTTGCTAAAGTCATGAAACAAAGTCTTCAATTACGTCTTGGTCAACAAATTACCATGACCCCACAACTGCAACAGGCAATTCGACTTTTGCAGTTATCTACTCTTGAATTACAGTTAGAAGTACAACAAGCGTTAGATTCTAACATTATGCTGGAATCTATTGAAGATGAATATGAAGATGAACTAGAATTTAGCACTCAAACTGAAGAATACGAAACTTCTGAAGAAACTGAAGCAAATGAAAGTGGTAAGTTAACTGAAAATATTCCTACTGAATTAGCGACTGATAGTGAATGGGATGATATTTATGACAGTCCATTTACTCCTCCAAATTCAGCTGCAAACAACCAAGAAGATAATAACGGCAACAAAGATTTTCTACTAGAACAAAGTAGTATTACAGAAACTTTACAAGAACATTTATATTGGCAATTAGATTTAACTCCTTTTACCGAAATAGATCATGCTGTAGCAATCACGATTATTAACGGTATAGATGATGATGGTTATTTGCAGGCTTCATTTGCAGATATAGCTCAAAGTTTAGGTAGTGGGAATCGTGTTACTGATAAAGAAATAGAAACTGTACTACGTCGTATTCAACATTTTGACCCACTTGGAATTGGTTCTAGAAATTTAAGTGAATGTTTAGCATTACAATTGGCACAGTGTGACCCTGATACTCCTTGGTTAAGAGAAGCCAAAATCCTAATTCGTAAATATTTATCTCTGTTAGGTTCACATGACTATGTCAAGTTAGTTAAACGTATGAAATTAACTCGAGAAGAACTGCGTGAAGTAGTCGACTTAATCCAATCTTTAAATCCTCGCCCTGGTTCTATAATTAATAATCAACAGACTAATTATATAACCCCAGATGTATATGTTAAAAAAATCAAGAATAACTGGCAAGTTGAATTAAATCCTGAAATTTCTCCTAAAATAAGGATCAATTCTCAATATGCTGGCCTTGTAAAACAAAAAGATAGCAATATAGATATAAGCAACTTAAAAACCCATTTACAAGAAGCTCGTTGGTTTATTAAAAGTTTAAAAAGTCGTCAAGAGACCTTATTAAGAGTAGCTAACTGTATTGTACAAAGGCAAGCTGGTTTTTTAGATTATGGAGAAGAAGCTATGAAACCGTTGGTTTTACATGATATCGCTAATGAATTGGAAATGCATGAATCAACTGTTTCCAGAGTGACTACTCGAAAATATTTACATACTCCTAGAGGGATTTTTGAGTTAAAATATTTTTTCTCTAGTCATGTTAGCACTAAAAATGGTGGTGAATGTTCATCTGTAGCAATCCGTGCTATGATTAAGAAATTAATTGCTAATGAAAATACTACTAAACCGTTTAGTGATAGCAAAATTGCCAATTTATTAGCTGATATGGGAATTAAAGTAGCTAGAAGAACTGTCGCTAAATATCGGGAAGCAATGGTAATTCCTCCTTCCAATGAAAGAAAACGTTTAGAATAATTTTGAGTTAGTAATTTAACTGTTAATCAATAAAATTGTAACCAGTTATACACGAATTGTAGTTGTATTTTTCTCTGTGAAAATGAATACTATAATTATTAGTCATTAATTTTAATAAGGAGCTTATTTAGATGCAACTTAATCTTAGTGGTCATCACGTTGAGATCACTTCTGCTTTACGTTCTTATGTTTCTAATAAAATGGAACGTTTAGAACGTCATTTTAATCATGTTACCAATGTACATGTAATTCTCAGCGTTGAAAAATTACGTCAAAAAGCAGAAGCAACTTTACATGCCAGTGGAGCTAATTTATTTGCAGAATCTGAACATGAAGATATGTATGCTGCAATTGATGGTCTGACTGATAAATTAGATCGACAGCTAAAAAAACATAAAGAAAAAGTAAAAGATCATCGTCAATCTGAAGGTGGAATCAAAACTCATCAACCAGTTGAAGAATAGATAAATTTTATATTTAAATAATGATAATATAGTCCGGGTTTTATAAACCCGGTTTTCTTTATGAAACTGAAATAAACATGCAAATTTCAAATATTCTGACTCCAGAACGAATGCTATGCCACGTTGAAGTGACTAGTAAAAAAAGAGTTTTTGAATACTTTAGTAGATTATTAGCTCAAGAAGAAAATATTAAACTTTCTAGTCATGATATTTTTGATAGTTTATTAATACGAGAACGTCTTGGAAGCACTGCTATAGGTTATGGAGTTGCGATTCCGCATGCAAGAGTTATAAAATGTAATGTAACTTTAGCAGCATTTTTGCAACTTGAAACAGGGGTAGATTTTGGAGCAATTGATAAACAACCAGTTGATTTGTTATTCGCACTTATGGTACCAGAAAATTCTACTGAGGAACATTTAGAAATCTTAGCTCAATTAGCTGGTATGTTTCAAGAAAATGATTTTCGTGATAAATTACGCAATACTAAAAATTGTCAAGATAAATTTAAGCTTTTAACTCAATGGCATCATGGTTAAACTTAGTATTGCCGAACTATTTGAACAGCATTCACATGACCTTACACTAACATGGTTAGTAGAACAAGATAGTAATCAACGTGCATTAATTTTAGAACATAATCAAAAGCTTGCTAATGTTAGTTATCTAAATCTTATTCACCCTCCTCAAATTCAAATCATTGGTATTCATGAACTTGCTTATTTAAATAATTTGAGTAAAGATTTTTATAAAAGTACTATTACTCAGCTATTTAAAAATAGTAGTCTAGCTTGTATTATTTTAGTTGATTATTCTACAATATCACCAGATTTAAAGAAAGCTGCCGAACATTATAAAGTTCCCATACTAACTTCAGAATTGCCTGGTGAAGTAGTTATTAATTATTTATATACAACTATTGCCAGATTGCTTTCTCAACACATTACATTACATGGCGTATTTATGGATGTATTGGGAACTGGAGTTCTGATTATGGGAGATAGTGGAACAGGTAAGAGTGAACTAGCCTTAGAATTAGTAAGTCGTGGACACCGTTTAATCGCTGATGATGCTCCAGAATTTTCTAAACCTCACCCACAAATAATAGTTGGCAGTTGCCCGCTAGATATGAATGCCTTCTTAGAAGTAAGAGGACTTGGTGTATTAAATGTCCAAGCATTGTTTGGTGATAGTGCTACAAAAAAAGATAAATATTTACGTTTAATTGTCCAATTACGTCATATGACAGCAGTGGATTTAAAAAATATTGATCGTTTACAAGGGGATTATAGAGTTAGAACAGTGTTAGGAGTTGATATTCCAGAAATTTCTCTGCCAGTAGCTCCAGGACGTAATTTAGCAGTTTTACTTGAATGTGCGGTACGCAATCATAGTTTAAAAAGTCAAGGTTATAATGCTGCTGATGATTTTTGTGAACAGCAGCGACAAGCTATGTTGAATCAAAATGAGAATTAAAATTTACTATAATTATTTAAACTTCCAATTTATACATATTAAAAGGTTATAATATTCAAATATTTTATGTCAATTAATCAGATTGAAACTTTTTCTAATCTTAATCAGGAACGTGATTATACTATTCGTATTCGTATGCCTGAATTTACTTGTTTATGCCCTAAAACTGGTCAGCCTGATTTTGCAACTCTGTTTTTGGATTATGTACCAAAAGAACTATGTATAGAATTAAAATCCTTAAAGAATTACATATGGTCATATCGGAATGATGGAGCTTTTCACGAAGCAGTTACTAATCAAATTTTAAATGATTTAGTACAAATATGTAAACCAAATTTTATGCGTTTACGAGCTGAATTTAATGTTAGAGGGGGAATTTATACAACCATTGTTGCAGAACATGTGAGTACTAGTTGGACACCTCCTATTTTAATAAATTTACCATAAAATATGAATAATTGTGGAAGAGAACCATTTGCCCTACAGGTTTTAGGAGATAGTATGTTACCTGAGTTTAAAGAAGGGCATATTATTATTATTGAACCTGATGGTGTGATTGAAAGCGGTTCTTATGTATTAGCTATGCATGAAGAAGAATATATTTTTAGACAATTGATTATTAACAATGAAAACTATCTTTTAAAACCGTTAAATTCAAGATTAGAAAATCCTATCTCT